>DASSJW010000952.1:0-6429 GCA_035690995.1 Xanthobacteraceae bacterium | reverse complement strand
GTATCCTCCCGCGAAAATATCATGGCACGGCGCGGCGTGCTCTGAAAGCAGGTAATAGATGATGACCGATGGGCGCCTTGGCAAGCGCGGCCGACGTGATTCCCGTGATCCGGAAAATGGCGCGCAGACGTCGTGGGCGGCAGTGCCGGAGGCCTTTCGGAACGGTGGTGGCCCGCTGCCTCCGCCTTGGGAGGAACTTTTCGGCCCGCTCCGACGCGGGGCCGTCGATGAGCTGATCGTGGTCGGGCAATGCGGCCAGTCGATCGACGCGCGCATCGCCACCCCGACCGGCCATTCCCATTACATCAACGGCGAGGCCGGGCTTGCCCATCTGCATCGGCTGCGGGCATTGGTCGACGCGGTGGTGGTCGGCGTGGGCACCGCGATCAAGGACGACCCGCTGTTAACGGTGCGACGCGTCGAAGGACCAAGCCCGGTGCGGGTGGTTCTAGATCCGAACGGCCGGCTGCCGCCCACCGCACGTGTGCTGGCAGCCGATGGCATCCGCCGCGTCGTCATCACCGCGCAAGGCGCGCCGGGACCATTGCCCGAGGGCGTTGAACGCATTGCCATCAGCCTGCACGACGGACAGCTTGCTCCGCCGGCGATCATCGCCGCCCTCGCCGCCTGCGGCTTTCGCCGCATTCTGGTCGAGGGCGGCGCCGACACGGTCTCACGCTTTGTTGCGGCCCGCTGTCTCGACCGGCTGCATGTGTTGGTCGCGCCGATCATTCTCGGTGCCGGACGATCGAGCCTCACGCTCGCACCGATCGAGCGGGTCGACGAGGCGGTGCGCGCGCCCATGCGCGTGCACCTGCTCGGCAGCGACGTGCTGCTCGACTGCGACCTCAGCGCTCAGCGCGTGCCGCTCGGCCGGGCGAAAATGTCCACGTGACCGACGCGCAGCGTCGATCGCCCCTGCGCCAGATGCGCCCGCCGCTGTGCCAGCCATTGCGCGATCTCTTCGGCCGACAAGGTCGTGATGAGCGCCGCCAACCCGGCCCAGTCGGCGAACAGCGCATTCTGAATGGCACGATCGTTCGGCCCGAACATCCAATCCGAGCGCCCCTGCACGACCGCGTAGCCGACGCGTTCGAAGCGTTCCACCGCCCGCGCCGCCGCGCGCGGCCCGAGCGCCGCGCCGAAACCCTTGTCGGTGCGTTGGTGCAGGTTGAAGCCGGCCAGGATCTCGGCATCGAAGGCGGCCCCCGGCTCGATGACGGTGCGGCCGTCATAGGTCAGCGCCGCGTAGACCGGCAGCCGCCGCGCCGCCGCTTCGACGATGAGGCGATCGAGCCATTCATCCGAAACAAGATCGAGCAGCGCCGATGTGGTGATCAGGTCGAGCGGACCGTCAAGCGCCAATTCGAGATCGCGCGAGAGATCGACCGGCCTGGTGAGGACGCTCACCTGCGGCAGTCCGGTGGGCGCCGCGGCCTTGGCGAGAAGACTGAGATTGTTGTCGACCAGCCGCCAGCTCTGGCGTGGTGGCAGGTGAGGTCCGAGCGCGCGAAGCGTGGCGCCAGTGCCGCAGGCGAGATCGACGACGGAGATCGCGGTCTGGTCGACAAAGGCGTTGGCGACCGCGTCGAGCACGACGGCGTTGCGGGCGGCGACATCATAAGGCTCGCGCAAGGACAGCCATTCGGCGGAAAAGCCGCTCATCGCAGACTTTCCAGCGCTCGCGCGAATAGCGCAGCCTGCCCGCGCCATGACGGAAACGCCGTGGCGCGGGCACCCGCCGCGAGACGCTCGCGCTCTGCGGGATTGTCCATCAGCCGCTGCAATGTCGCCGCGAGGATGTCGACATCGTCGGGCGGAACCAGCACGCCGGCGTCGGCCGGCACCGTCTCGGGAATGGCGCCGGCATTGGTGCCGATGACCGGCACGCCATGGGCGATAGCTTCGGCATAGGCCATTCCATAGCCCTCGAACCGCGAAGGCAACACGAACAGATCGGCCGAGGCGTAAAGCGATGCAAGCTCCTCGGCGGTCACGGTCCCGGCCAGTCGGACGCGGTCGCTGAGGCCAAGGGCGGCGACGTCGGCCACGAGTCGGCGAAATGTGTCCACGCTTCGACCGCAATCACCGGCGATGACGAGGCGCCATGGCAAGTGCTTGAGGCGCGCCAGCGCGGCGACCAGCACGTCGTAGCCCTTGCGCGGCACGACCGCCCCGACCGAGAGCAGCGCGATCACGCTTTCGACGCGGCGCGGCCCGGTCGCGACGCGCTCGGTTCCCGGCTCCACCACGCTCAGCCGCTCGGAGGGGACGTCGTAATCGGCGGCGAGCAGGCGCGCGGTCGTGGTGCTCGTCGCAATGACATGTCGTGCACACGCCAGCGCCGTGCGTTCGCTTGCGCGCAACGAGGCTGACGCCGCCGCGCTCAATCCCGTCTCGAGCGCCAGCGGATGATGCACCAGCGCAACCAGGGAATGGGTTGCACCCAGCGCCGCGGCGGCCTCCGGCAACGCGCCGAAGGCGAGGCCGTCGATCACGATCGGCGGGCCGATCGGCAGCGCGGCAAGCCGGGTCCGTGCCGCCGCCCGCGCCGCGTTTGTCGGAAACGGAAATCCGTCGCCGAGGTCCACCACCGCGGTCCGCCAGCCGAGCGCCGCCAGCCCCTCAATGATGCGGCGGTCATAGGCATAGCCGCCGGTCGGGTTCGCGAGATCGCCCGGCACCGCGAACACGACCTCGTTCACCACAAGGGCGCCTCGTACCAGGCGCGCGCGACCGGCGATTCCGCAACGGTGACGCGGATCGATTTGAGCTCGCGGCCGGCGCGGCCGAGCTTGCCCTTGCGCGCGGCGTCCGCCAGGTGATCGAACAGATGCCTGGTCAGGAATTCGGTCGTGGTGTTGATCCCCTTGAACTGCGGCAGTTCGTCGAGGTTGTGATAATTGAGCGGAACCAGCGCTTCCTTGAGCACGTCATGGGCGCGCGCGATATCGACTACGATGCCATGAGCGTCGAGTTCCTCGGCAAGGAACGCCACGCGAATGACGAAGGTCGCCCCGTGCACTCCCTGCGCGGGACCGAAAACCTCGCCGCGAAAGGAATGCGCGATCATGATCTGGTCGGAGACTTCAACCGCGTACACGAGAACCCCTCTTCATCCGCCTTCATCGGCGCCGGAATAGCAGATCAGCTGGCAGATCACGCCGGAATCCGCCCCGAACACCGAAGGCAGCTTCGCCGGCAGGTGGTCGAAGGCCATTGCGGGCGCGAGCAGCGCGTCCAGCGCCGGGTCCTTGAGCAGCGCAAGCGCTGCTGCGAGCCGCCGTCCATGCGTCCAGCGCGCGCGATGCGACGGTGCGACCTTACCCACCTGGCTCGATATCAGCCGCAGCCGCCGGCTGTGGAACGCCTCGCCCAGCGGCGCGGCGATGTCCCCGCTGCCATACCAGCTCAGCTCGACCACGCTCGCCTCATCGCCGGCGATCCGCAACGCGGTCGCAAGCCCGGCGGCGCTGCCGCTGGCGTGAAAGACGAGATCGCAATCCGCCGGCGCGGCGCTCGGCAATGCAAAGCGGGCGCCGACCGCCTGCGCAACCTCGCGGCGCCCGGGCGCGACATCGACCACGGTCACGTCGGTCCCCGGCAACCGCGCGCACAGATAGGCAACCAGCAGGCCGACGAGCCCGCCGCCCACGATCGCGATGCGATCGGCCGGGCCGGGCCCGCCGTCCCAGACGGCGTTGAGCGCGGTTTCCATGTTGGGGGCCAGCACCGCGCGGCGAGGCGGCACAGATTCGGGGATCGCAAACACGGCTTCGATCGGGACCGTGAACAGGCTTTGATGGGGATGCAGACTGAAAACCACGCGGCCCTGCAGTTCGGCCGGTCCGGCTTCGACTTCACCGACGGTGGCATAGCCATATTTCACCGGGAACGGAAACGCCCCGCCCATGAAAGGCGCGCGCATGCGGTCGTACTCGCTCGCGGGCACCCGGCCGGCCTGGACCAGCCGTTCGGTGCCGCGACTGATGGCGCCGAAGCGCGCCCGCACCCGCACCTCGTCGGGCTTGGGGGCGGCAATCTCCTCGGCGCGCAACTCGGCGCGGCCGGGGCCGACATACCAGAGGGCCGTGCCCTGCATCTTCGCAATATTCCCCGGGTTGGCCGGCGAAATGCCCGTTACCCTGCCGCAGTGACCATACTGTAGTTCGACGCTTGCCGGATCACCCGCTTGTCCGGATGATGAACGGACGATCGGATTGGACTTGCAGGCACGCCGCTATACCCTCGCGCAAAAGGACACGCAAAGCTCCGTGATGCTGGAACCCTCCGCCCGCGACGAAATCGTCATCGCCGCGCGTCCGGCCGTGCCCGCATGGCGACCCGTGCTGTTTTTCCTGGGCGTCGGACTGACCATCGCCGGCCTGATCTGGCTCGCCGTCATCGCGCTCTCGCCCGGCGGCTTCGGTCTGCTCGATGCCGTTCTGGTGGCGATGTTCGCGGTGACGCTGCCCTGGTACGTGATTGGTTTCTGGAACGCGACCATCGGCCTGCTGATCATGCGCTTCGCGCACGACCCGGTCGCAGCGGTGACGCCGGTCGCCGGCCGCGTGCGCGGGGATGAGCCGATCACCGCATCGACCGCGATTCTCCTGTGTATTCGCAACGAAGCGCCCGAACGCGCGGCGCGCCTGCTCGAGCCGATGCTGGAAGGCCTCGCGGCGCGCGGCGTGGGCGAGCGCTTCCATGTCTATGTGCTGAGCGACACCAGCGAGGCGGAGATTGCCGCCGCCGAGCGCGCGCGCTTTGCCGCGTTGGCGGCGGCATGGGACGGCAAGGTCATGCTGACCTACCGGCTTCGATCCAGCAATGTCGGCTTCAAGGCGGGCAATATCGCCGATTTCTGCCAGCGCTGGGGCAACGAGCACGACTTCGCCGTGATGCTCGACGCCGACAGCGTCATGACGGTCGACCTCCTGGTCAAGCTCGTGCGCATGATGCAGATCGATCCGCGGCTCGGCATCCTGCAGAGCCTGGTCATCGGCATGCCTTCGGCCAGCGCCTTTGCCCGCATCTTCCAGTTTGGCATGCGCCTGGGGATGCGCTCGTACACCATCGGCAGCGCGTGGTGGCAGGGCGATTGCGGACCGTATTGGGGGCATAACGCCATCGTGCGCATTGCCCCCTTCGTGGCGCATTGCGAATTGCCCGTGCTCGCCGGCGGCGCGCTGGTGAAAGGTCACGTGCTCAGCCATGACCAGGTCGAGGCGGTGCTGATGCGGCGCGCGGGCTACGAGGTCCGCGTGCTGGCGGAGGAAGGCTCGAGCTTCGAGCAGAATCCGCCGACGCTCGTTGAATTCATCCGCCGCGATCTGCGCTGGTGCCAGGGCAACATGCAGTATTGGCACTTTCTGCGCATGCCCGGTCTGCGTCCGGTGAGTCGCTACCAGCTGGTCTTTGCCTTGCTGATGTTCCTCGGCTCGCCGGCGTGGATCGGGCTGTTGCTGATCGGCACCCTGGGCGTCGCCCTCGCCCCGACCCCAGCCGATTTCATGCGATGGGATGCGGGCATCGCCCTGCTCGTCCTGGTGCTGGCGATGTGGTTTGCTCCCAATATCGCCACCATGATCGACGTACTGACCCGGCCCAAGCTGCGCTATTCGTTCGGAGGCGGCATCCGCTTCAGCGCGAGCTTTGTCATGACCATCATTTTCGTTGTGCTGGTCGCGCCGATCATGTGGACCAGCCACACGTTGTTTCTCGCCCGGCTGCTGCTGGGCCGCACCATCGAGTGGGGCGCGCAGGCGCGCGACGATCACAAGGTGCCGTGGTCGCTCGCCGTCCGATCGTTCTGGCCGCAGACCCTGATCGGGCTCGTGCCGTTGCTCGTGCTCGCCGTCGCCGCACCATCCGCCATCCCCTATGCTTTCCTGATCGCCGGCGGCCCGCTGCTCTCGATTCCGCTGGCGGTCGTAACCGCCGCTCCGGCGCTCGGGCGTGCGCTGATCGTCCTTGGGCTCGATCGGCTGCCGGAAGAGACCTTGCCGCCGCCGGAACTGCGCGCGCTGGACCTCCCCGCGATCGCGTTGTCGCGGCGTGCCCGGTGAGGCCTTCATGGGGAAGCGCTGGTACGCGACCTGGCACGACTCCTGGCGAACCGCTCGCGGCGTCATGCGCTCGCTCCGGCTCTATTATGGCGATCGCGAGCGACGCGCGGCGATGGAGCGACTCTACGCTCGGTTCGTGAACGCCGGCGATCTCGTGTTCGATATCGGCGCCCATGTCGGTGACCGCTGCGCCGTCTTTCGCCGTCTCGGCGCCCGCGTAGTGGCGGTCGAGCCGCAGCCTGCGCTGATCAAGACGCTGAAGCTGCTCTATGGCCGCGACTCCGCGCTGGCGATCGAGCCGGTCGCGATCGGCCGCAGCGCGGGAATGCTCGAGCTTCAGCTCAATGTCGACAACCCGACC
>DASSJW010000951.1:0-8925 GCA_035690995.1 Xanthobacteraceae bacterium | reverse complement strand
CCGATTACGTAGTGACCAGCTTCTTCGGCGTGGTGGCACCGGCCGGCACGCCCGCGCCCGTGATCGCGCGGCTCAATGCCGTGATCAACGACGCGCTGCGCACGGAGGCGGTGCAGGCCGCGCTCAAGAAGCTCGGCGCCGAGCCCACGATCGAGACGCCGGAGCAGTTCTCCAGTTTCATTGCCGCCGAAATGCGCAAGTGGACCGAGATCGCGGCTATCGCCGGCATCAAGGCGGATTGATTTCGAGTCCTGTAGGGTGGGCAAAGGCGCGTAGCGCCGTGCCCACGCGTCTTCTGCTTCGGCGGCATCGATTCATCCGTGTGGGCACGGCGCACGCCATCGAGCTCGTGGCAACTGAATCGTTTGTTCGCGTGCGCCTTTGCCCACCCTACGACGTGACCATCATGGGGCTACGCCCCGCGCACGCGGTCGATCACGGCGGTCGCATCGGCGACGGCGTCGCCGTGCCAGGCGATGTGCTGGTCGGGCCGAATCAATACGAGCTTGCTGCGGTAGAGATGATCGGGAGGTTGCAGTTGCAATACCTTCAGCGGCACGCCGCGCATCCGCGCGGCGGCTTCGAACGCGCCGGCCCCTTCGGGCGCGCCGAAATCGATCAGGGTCAGGTCCTTGCCGAACTCGTCGAAGGCGGCGCGTTTCGGCGCCAGCCAGAAATGCGGCGCGCGCGCGCCGGGGCGATCCAGCGGCGTGTAGGTGTCCCAGCTGTCGGGCGGGCCGTCGTCGCCGTCGGGCCAGATGATCGGCGAACCTTCGTAGCGCTCGCCGAGCTGGATGCCGACGGTGAGATATTGCGCCCGGTCCTCCTCGATGATCCTCGCGCCGAAGGCGCGCCGCGCGGCCTCGGCACTGGCGCTGTCGTCCTCGAACTTCGGCGGCAGCACCCAGCCGTCCATGATGCGGGTGCAGCGCACGCCCAGTTGCGAATTGCGCACGCCGATCGGCCGGCGCTCGATCTCGTAGCTGTCGAGGAGCCGCGGGCCGGCCCAGCCCTGGTGCACGGCGGCGAGCTTCCAGCACAGATTCATCACGTCGCCGATGCCGGTGTTCATACCGAGGCCGCCCAGCGGGGTGAACAGATGCGCGGCATCGCCGGCCAGGAACACGCGCCCGGACTGATAGTGCTCGGCCACCAGCGCGAGCCCGCCGGTCCATGGTCCGCCCGAAATGATCTCGAACGGCACGTCGGCGCCGATCATGCCGCGCACCACCGCCGGCGCATCGACCGCGCGCCAGTCCGTGCCCGGCGGCACCTGGTAATGGATGACCCAGGTCTCGCGCCCGTCCTGGGAATACATCATGCCCCGCATGTCAGGGTTGATGATCCAGGTCATGTTGGTCGGCGGCCGCCGGCTCGCCGCCATCAGCGTCGGCGAACGGATGAAAAAGGACAGCATGGTGCCGCCCATGAAGGCGCGGTGGGTGGTGCCGTCCTCGCCGATCATGGCAAAGCCGAGTGCGCGGCGCACCGTGCTGCCGGCGCCGTCGATGCCGAGGAGATAGCGCGCCTTGATCTGCGCGCGTTCGCCGGTCTGGGTGTGCTCCACGTCGGCGACGACGTGATCGTCATGCGCGGCGAACGATTGCAGCCGCCAGCCGAAATGGATCGGCGCTTTTCGCGCCCGCTCGGCGCAGCGCCGCAGCACGCGCTCGAGCACGATCTGCGAGACGTTGTTGGGGATCTCCGGCGTCGGCCAGTCCGAATAGGGGCGCGGCAGGCGGCCGAATTCATGGCCGCAGAAGCGCGTCACATAAGCGGAGGCGCGCGCGACGTCGGGCGGCAGGCCCTCGGAGCGCAATTCGTCGGCGATCCCCAGCCGCCGGAAATGCTCCATCGAGCGCGCATTGGTGTTGTTGCACTTGGGATGCTGCGCCGTGTCCAGCCTGTCCGTGACCAGCATCGCGGGAACGCCATGCCAGTTGAGCTCGATCGCCGCCGCCAGGCCGACCGGTCCGCCGCCGACGACCAGCGCAAACGTCTCAGCTTCCATAATCTCTCTTCGACTCCGTATTCCTGCCGCGGGCTCGACCTGCGCGAATCGATTTCTGGCAATGCGAGACCGGCGCTAGCGGGTGATGGTCTTTGGCGCGCGCCGGGCGAGAAACTCGCCGCCATGACGCAAGCCCTCCTGGTCGATGCCGTGGCCGATGCCCGCGGACAAGTGCCACTCGACCGGCACGCCGAGCGCGGCGAGCCCGCTCGATGCCTGGAACAGCGCCTGCGCGGGGATGAGTTCGTCCTGATCGCCGTGGATGAGCAGAACCGGCGGCCGCGACTTGATCTCGGCCGCGAACTTCTCCGGATTGGCATCGGGTGGAACCACCAGCAGCCCGGAATAGCCGACGATGGCAAACGGCGCCGCCGCGCGGCGGAGCCCCACATGCAGCGCCATCATCGTGCCCTGGCTGAAGCCGACGAGCGCGAGCGCGGAGGGCGGCAGGTTGCGGCGCGTGAGCTCGGCGTCGAGAAACCGTTCGAGCCCGGGCGCCGCCTTGTTGGCGCCGACCCAGCGCTCATTGGGATCGCGGAAGGTGAGGGGAAACCATTGCTTTCCCACCGGCGCCTGGCCGCACGGTTCCGGTGCGTGCGGAGAGACGAAGGCCGCGTGCGGCAGCAGTCCCTGCCACGCCCGGCCGATTTCGATGAGGTCGTTGCCGTCGGCGCCATAGCCGTGCAGGAACACGACCAACTGGCGCGCCGGGCCCGAACGTGGCTCGAGCCGGGGGCCGTCGAGTTCAGCCATTCATCCTCCGCTCTGTCGGCGTCGCCGGGATCGGCGCGCCTTCGCGCTGCTTGGTCGTGCGGTAGTACGACCACAGCATGTAGGCGGCCGCGCCGCGCCACGGTCGCCACGCCTCGGCGAGCGGCCCCATCTCTTTCGACGTCGGTCGTGTCTCGAGGTCGAGCAGTAGTCGCGCCGCCTCTTGCAACGCGAGGTCGCCGGCGGGCCAGGCGTCACCGTGCCCGAGGCAGAACAGAAGATAGACGTCGGCGGTCCAGGGACCGATGCCGTGCACCGCGGTCAGCGCTGCGTGCGCCTCGTCGGCCGGCATCGCCACGAGCGCGGCAAGGTCGAGCTCGCCGCGATCGATCGCCTTTGCGATCGTCTTGAGCGTGCGGATCTTCGCCGCCGACAGTCCGGCGCGGGCGAGCCGCCCCGAACGTGCGCGCAGCACCGCGGTATGATCGAATGGATCGAATGCCTCGGTGAGCCGGCCCCAGATCGCTTTCGCGCTCGCCGTCGAGAGCTGTTGCGAGACCACGATCGAGGCTAGGCCGGCGAAGCCGTCCGGACGCCGCCGCAGCGGCGGCCGTCCGGCACGCGACAGCACCGCGCCGAAGCGCGGGTCGACACCGACCAGTTGGGCGATGGCGTGATCGAGGTCGGTTTCGGTGTGGATGAAAAGGGACATGACCGGCGCGAAGCATCTACAAATGGCACCACAACGCAACCCTTTTTCTGACCCATCGGCTCCGCGCGCATGACCTCGCCCGTGTTCCGTTTCGCGCCCAGCCCGAACGGCTATCTGCATCTCGGACATGCGCTCTCCGCGCTGCACAACTTCGAGCTGGCGCGTGCGGCCGGCGGCCGCTTCCTGCTGCGCATCGAGGATATCGACGCCGCGCGCTGCCGGCCGGATTACGAGCAGGCGATCTATGACGACCTGGCGTGGCTCGGCATCACCTGGGAACAACCGGTGCGGCGCCAGAGCGCGCATTTCGACGAATACGGCGCGGCGCTGGCGCGACTCGATGCGATGGGCCTCGTCTATCCGAGCTTCGAAAGCCGCGGCGAGATCGCCCGCCTTGTCGCCGCGCGCGAGACGCTTGCGCCCTGGCCGCGCGATCCCGACGGCGCGCCGGTTTATCCCGGCGATGCGCGCGCGCTCCCGCCCTCGGAACGCCGGCGGCGGATGGAGGCCGGCGATCCCTATGCGCTGCGCCTCGATATGGCGGCGGCGCTCGCCCGCACCGGCGCGCTGAGCTGGGGCGAAACCGGCGCGGAGAGCGAAGCCGGTTCGGTCGCGGCTGCGCCGCAGATGTGGGGCGACGTGGTGCTGGCCCGCAAGGAGACGCCGACCAGCTACCATCTCGCGGTGGTGGTCGACGACGCGCGTCAAGGCGTCACCCACGTCGTGCGCGGGCAGGACCTGTTCTGGTCAACCAGCGTGCACCGCGTTCTGCAGGCACTGCTCGACCTGCCAGCACCGAGCTACCACCATCACCGTCTGATCCTTGATGCCGAGGGGAAAAAGCTATCCAAATCGACGCGCGCGACCGGTTTGCGGGCGCTGCGCGAGAGTGGTGCTACTGCCGCCGACATCCGCCGGATGGTCGGGCTGACGTGAGAGCCTGTGGCCGGCGGCGGCGCGCCGTGGCAATCTCCCTCTGGGGGTGCGATGCCTAAAAGGAAGACATCTGCCGGCAAGCGTGGTGGCACGCGTCGCGGCAAGCGTGCCGCACGCCCGCGTTCGACCGCATCCCGCACGCGGGCGATCGAGGCGACGCTGGCGGATATCGCGCACGAGATCAGGACGCCGCTGACCGGCATCCTCGCCCTGGGCGAGCTGCTGACGACGTCGGGGCTGGGCGAGCGCGAGCGCGGCTGGGCGGCCGCGATCAAGAGCACGGCCGAGCATCTCGCGCTGCTGACCTCGCTCATCGTCGATGCCGCGCGCGCCGACGTCAAAGGCCTGGTGCTGCGCAGAGAGCTCATCCGCCCGCGCCGTTTCGCCGACGCGCTCGCGGCTTCGCTTGCGGCCCGGGCAGAGGCCAAGGGGATTGCGGCCGAGGTCGACCTGTCGAGCGATTTGCCGGAGGCGGTGATCGGCGATCCATTGCGGCTGCGCGCCGCGCTGGAAAATCTGATCGACAATGCGGTGAAGTTCACCGGCCGCGGCAGCGTGCGCCTTGCCGCGGCGAGCGAGACGGCGGCGCGCGGAAAGGTGCGGCTCGTCTTCACCGTCTCCGACAGCGGCATCGGCCTCAGCGCGGCCGAGATCAAGCGGCTGTTCCGGCCGTTTGCGCAGGCCAACGAGGCGATTGCGCGCCGCTACGGCGGCGCCGGGCTTGGTCTTGCTTTCGTCAAGCGCGTCGCCAAAGCCATGGGCGGGGACTTGACGGTCACGAGCACGCCGGGCGGCGGCAGCCGGTTTCGGCTCAGCGTGACCGTGGACAAGGTCGCCGAGGCGCCCGGCGCTGCGACGCCGGACGGCACCGCCGCGCTTGGCGCGCCGGTGCGTCCGCTCACGGTGCTGTGCGCCGAGGACAATCCCTATGGCCGCGTGCTGCTCAACACGATTCTCACCGAGCTCGGCCATCGCGCGGATTTCGTCGGCACCGGTGGCGCCGCGGTCGAGGCGGTCGCGCAGGGGCACTATCACGTCGTGCTCATGGACGTGACGCTGCCCGACATCGACGGCATCGAGGCGACGCGACGCATTCGGGCGCTGGCGGCGCCCGCCGGCCGGGTGCCGATCGTCGGCGTCTCCGGGCGCGGCAATGCCGCCGACGAAGCGGCGGCGCGCGCAGCCGGGATGGACGGCTATCTCGCCAAGCCGCTCAGCCCGAGCGCGCTCACGCGCGTGCTCGGTTCAGTCGTCCCGCCGGAAGCGTGAGCGTGATCGCGGGAGCGTCAGTAGGTGACGCCGACCGGCGCCCAACCGAAGCGATAGTTGATGCCGGCCTTGGCGACGTGGACGCGCTCGCGGATGCTGGTATCGAGGAACAAGAGACCGGTCCCATCCGTGAAGCGGACCGCGCGCGTGCCGAAGTCGAGGTAATTGTATTCGATCTTGGCGGACCAGTTGTCGGTGAAGGAGTATTCTACGCCGCCGCCCAGCATCCAGCCCCAGCGGGTCTCGCTGGCTTTGTAGGCCGCGACCGACGTGATTTCGTATTTGTCGTTGGCGACGGCAGCGCCGCCCTTGCCATAGAGCAGCACACGGTCGAGCGCGAAGCCGAGTCGGCCGGCGAACGTGCCGAGCGCGTTCACCCTCGCGTGGCAGTTTCCTGCGACCCCGACGATGCACGCGGTGTTGCCGGTGAGGTCCGCCCAGCTTGCGTCCAGCTCGACGCCGAGCACCCAGGAGCCGGCCTGGTAATTGGCGCCGAACTGGCCGCCGGCGAGCCCGCCACTGACGTCGATGGTGGTCCCCGGCGGCGCGATGGTCGCGCCGGCGAACGTAAACGGCGCGATGGTCGTGTCCTTGCTGCCCCAGGCGCCGCCGCCATGCGCGCCGAAATAGAAGCCGGTCCAGGTGAAGATCACATAGCTTTGCGGCGCCCGGTACGCCACCGGCAGGTCGGCGGCTGAAGCGGGCTGCAGCGCGGCGGCGAGCGCGGCCATGCTGATGCCGGCGAGAATGAGTTTCTTCATCGGATACCCCCCCGAACTTGCAACGCGACCGTCGAGCGGCGGGGACGGTCGTGAACGGGCGTCACGCTCGCGTCGGCACCGCAGGGAGTCAAGGCGCGCCGGCGTTGCGCGGCTCGCCCCGGCATCCGAAAAGCGCGCGCGGACGGTGTCTAGGAGATTGAAATGATTGTTCGTTTCGCACGGCGTTGCAATCGCGCAACGCCGCAGAACTTTCAACGCGAGAACGCCGCCGGCAGCATCCGCAGCGCGTTACGCCGCATTGCGATCGACGATGCGCACGATGTCGGCCATGATGCGGTTGAGCTCGAAATCCTTGGGCGTGTACACCGCGGCCACGCCGGCCTGCTGCAGCACCTGCGCGTCCTCCGGCGGAATGATGCCGCCGACCACGACCGGGACGTCGTCGAGGCCGGCGCTTTTCAGCCGGGCAACGACGTCCTGTACCAGCGGGACGTGCGAGCCGGACAGGATCGACAATCCCACCACATGCGCGCGCTGCGCGCGCACCGCTTCGACGATCTCGGCCGGCGTCAGGCGGATGCCTTCGTAGATCACATCCATGCCGGCGTCGCGCGCGCGCACCGCGATCTGCTCGGCGCCGTTGGAATGCCCGTCGAGACCGGGCTTGCCGACCACGAATTTCAGCCGCCGGCCGAGCTTGCGCGACACGCGGTCGACGTCGGCGCGCAAGTCGTCGAGACCCACGGTCTCGTTGCGCGGGGCGCGACCGACGCCGGTGGGCGCGCGAAACTCGCCGAAGCTTTCACGCAGCGTGAAGCCCCACTCCCCGGTGGTGACGCCGGCTTTGGCGCAGGCCACCGAGGCCGGCATGATGTTGCGGTCCTCCTGCGCGGCCGTTCGCAGCTCCTTCAGCGCCGCCGCCACCGCCTTTTGATCGCGGCCGGCGCGCCAGGCCTTGAGCCGCTCGATCTGGTCGGCTTCGGCCTGCGGCGACACGGTCAGGATGGCGTCGGCCGCGCCGGTCAGCGGCGAATCCTCGCTCTCGACGAAGCGGTTGACGCCGACCACCGTCTGCTCGCCGCGTTCGATCGCCTCGACCCGGCGCGTGTTCGATTCCACCAGCTGATGTTTCATGTAGCCCTGCTCGACCGCGACCACGGCGCCGCCCAGCGCTTCGATGTGCGCGAGCTCTTCTTTGGCCTGCCGTTTGAGCTCCTCGACCTTGGCGGCGATCGCGGGCGAGCCGTCGAAGATATCGCCGTATTCGAGGAGGTCGGTCTCGTAGGCGAGGATCTGCTGCATGCGCAGCGACCATTGCTGATCCCACGGCCGCGGCAGGCCGAGCGCCTCATTCCAGGCCGGCAGCTGCACGGCGCGCGCGCGGGCGTTCTTCGACAGCGTCACCGCCAGCATCTCGATCAGAATCCGGGTGACGTTGTTCTCCGGCTGCTGTTCCGTGAGCCCGAGCGAATTCACCTGCACGCCGTAGCGGAACAGGCGCTGCTTGGGATCATTGACGCCGTAGCGCGTCGCAGTGATCTCGTCCCAGAGCTCGGCGAACGCGCGCATCTTGCAGATCTCGGTGACGAAGCGCAGCCCGGCATTGACGAAGAACGAGATGCGCCCGACCACCTCGCCGAAGGCGCCGGGTTGGACCGCGTTCGATGCCTTCACCGTGTCGAGCACCGCGATCGCGGTGGCGAGGGCGAATGCAAGCTCCTGCACCGGTGTCGCGCCCGCCTCCTGCAGATGATACGAGCACACATTCATCGGATTCCATTTCGGCATCTCGCGGGTCGTGAACAGGATCGTGTCCTTGGTCAGCCGCATCGAGGGCGCCGGCGGAAACACGTGGGTGCCGCGCGAGAGATATTCCTTGATGATGTCGTTCTGGATCGTGCCGGTGAGCGCATGGCGTGGCGCGCCCTGCTCGTCGGCGACCGCGATATAGAGCGCCATCAGCCATGCCGCGGTGGCGTTGATGGTCATGGAGGTGTTCATGGTGCCGAGCGGGATGGCGTCGAACAGCGCGCGCATGTCGCCGAGATGGTTGATCGGCACGCCGACCTTGCCGACCTCGCCGCGCGCCAGCACGTGATCGGAGTCGTAGCCGGTTTGCGTCGGCAGATCGAAGGCGACCGAGAGACCGGTCTGCCCCTTGGCCAGGTTCTTGCGATAGAGCTCGTTCGAATCGCGCGCCGTCGAATGGCCAGCGTAGGTGCGGAAGATCCACGGTTTGTCGCGCTGAGATTTGTCGCGCTGCGGCTTGTCGTGCATCTCGATCTGGCCCGCCCGAGGCATACCCGCTGTTGGCACCTGGGTTTTTTGCAATGCAAACAGGATCATAGAGCAAGAAAACCCCGCCGTCAGGGGCTTTATTGGCTATTAGACCTAAATCTTATTGCTATGCAGCATTTCTGCGGGCAGACTTTAACCGGCCCGATCTGGTGCCTTCGGAGCATTGGCCATGGCTGAAGTCGTGCCCCTCAATCCGTCGAAAACCTCGGCGCCGAAAGAGCTGTACGGCATCGGCGAAATACCTCCGCTGGGCGTTGTGCCGCCCA
>DASSJW010000950.1:0-9773 GCA_035690995.1 Xanthobacteraceae bacterium | reverse complement strand
TGGTCGAAACGGTCAAGCTCGCTTGGCCGATCGCGCTGACACAGCTTGGTCAGATCGCCATGATGACGACGGACCTCGCACTTATCGGGCGCCTCGGCGAGCACGCCATTGCCGCCGTCGGTCTCGCGCACATGGTTCTGTTCATCGGATTCGTGCTGGGCATGGGGCCGGTCTCCGCGGTCGCGCCGTTGGCCGCGCAGGCATTCGGCGCACGCAAGCCGCGTCTGGTGCGCCGCTCGCTGCGGGTCGGACTGTGGGCGGCCGTCATCATCGGCCTCCCGGTCAATATCGCGCAGCTCTGGGGCGAAGAGCTGCTCGTTGCCGCCGGGCAGTCGTCCGAGACGGCGGCGATGGCCGCGCGCTACCTGGCCGGATTGACGTGGTCGATGATCCCTGCCTGGTGCTTCATCGCCTTTCGCAACTTCATGGGGTCGCTCAACCATCCCGAGCCGGCATTGGCGATCACCCTCGCGGCCATCCCCGTCAATGGCTTGCTCGCCTACGCCTTGATCCACGGCGCTCTCGGCCTGCCGCGACTCGATCTTCTCGGCGCCGGGCTCGCGACCACGTTCGTGAACACCGCCATGTGCGCCGGCGCAATCTGGGTTTGCTACACCCGCAGACCGTTCAAGAAGTATCGCGTGCTCGGCCGCTTCTGGCATGCGGACTGGGAGCTGATGCGCAAGCTGCTCGTGATCGGGCTGCCGATCTCCGGCGGCTTCATGCTGGAGTGGGGACTGTTCTCCTCGGCGGCGCTGCTCGTGGGCTGGATCGGCACGACCGCGCTCGCCGCCCATCAGATCGCCTTGCAGGTCGCGACTATCCTGTTCATGATTCCGTTCGGAATCTCCCTTGCCGCCACCGTGCGGGTCGGCCACGCGGTCGGGCGGGGTGATCCGGTGGCGGCACGCCGGGCCGGTTTCGGCGCGCTCGCATTGGGCACCGTGTTCATGACCGCAACGACGGCAATCCTGGTGGCGCTCCGCCATGAGATTCCCATGCTTTTCGTGGGCGATCAAACCGACGCCGCCGGCACGGCCAACCTGGCCGCGACGCTCATCCTCGTCGGCGCGACCTTTTTCGTCACCGACAGCGTGCAGGGTATTGCCGCCGGCGCCTTGCGCGGGTTCAACGATACCCGCGTGCCGATGCTGTTCGCTGCGTTGAGCTTCTGGCTGATCGGCTTCCCCAGCGCCTATGGATTGGCTTTCGCCGCCGGCCTCGGCGCAATCGGCATTTGGATCGGGTTCTCGATCGCCGTCGGCACGTTCGCGGTGCTGCTGGTCTGGCGGTTTCACCGCCTATCCGAGGATGGACGACGGCTGTTGGACGCCCTCTAACAATGCTCCGTCCATGCACCGTCTCTGGACGCCTCCCCGAGCGCCAGCTATCGAAGGCGCATGATGGAGCGCGTCTCGATCGCCCGACTCGGCTCACGTGGCGACGGCGTGGCGGACACACCCGCCGGCGTGCTCTACGTGCCCTACACATTGCCGGGTGAAACCGTCGAAGTCGATCAATGGCCCGGACACCCCGACCGCCGGCACCTCGTCAAGATCGACAACGCGAGCCCTGATCGCGTCGCACCGATCTGCCCGCATTTCGGAACTTGCGGCGGCTGCGCACTCCAGCATCTGGCCCCAGCGCGTTACCGCGCTTGGAAGCGCGCCCTGGTCGGCGAGGCGCTGACCAAGGCCAAGGTCGAGGCGGCGGTCGACGATCTGGTTGACGGGCATGGGGAGGGACGCCGCCGCGCCGTCTTCCATGCGCGACGCGGCACGCATGACGTCCTCGAGGTTGGATTCGCGGCGCTCAGGACGCATCGCGTGGTGGCGATCGATCGCTGTCCCATCCTCGCGCCAGGACTCGAGGGCGCGATCGAGACCGCCTGGGCCATTGCCGAGGCGCTGGAAGGCGAGCGCAAGCCGCTCGACATTCAAGTCACGGCGACCGATGCGGGCCTCGATGTCGATGTCCGTGGATCCGGCCCGCTGACCGCCGCACGGGTGGGCGAGCTCGCGGCGATCGCCGATCGCCGCCGTCTCGCGCGCCTCACCCGCCATGGTGAAATGGTGGCGCAACGCACCAAGCCGATGTTGCGGATCGGACGCGCCCAACTCCTGCTGCCTGCGGGCGCCTTCCTGCAAGCCACGGCGGCCGGGGAAGCGACCCTGGCGCGGCTGGTGGAGGCGCACTGCGCCGGGGCGAGAACAGTGGCCGACTTGTTCTGCGGCGTCGGGCCATTCGCGTTGCGGCTCGCCGAACGCGCCCGCATTACCGCGGCCGACAACGATGCAGCGGCGGTCGCGGCCTTGCAGCAAGCGGCGACCGGAGCACAGGGGCTCAAACCGGTCGAGGCGCTTGCGCGCGACCTTTTCCGCCGCCCGTTCGCACCGGTGGAGCTCAAGCGATTCGATACCGTCGTGTTCGATCCGCCTCGGCAAGGGGCCGAGGCGCAGGCGCGCGCGCTCGCGGCGTCAGCCGTGGCGACGGTGGTCGCGGTCTCTTGCAATCCGGCGACCTTCGCGCGCGACGCGCGCATCCTCATCGAGGGCGGCTATCGCCTGGTACGGGTGACGCCGGTCGATCAGTTCCTGTATTCGGCGCACGTGGAATTGGTGGCGCTGTTCCAACGAGCCGGTGACGGGCGGCGGCGGGCGGAGAACGGGTGACCGCGGTTCTGGTCTCACGTCCGTCGACCGCCTTGCCTCATCAGTTTCCCCAACGCTCCCGCCACATCTGCTCGCCGATGGTGCAGGACACGCGGGGCGCCCTTCCCTGGACCGGCACCACCCGCCGCTCGGGCGTGCCGCCGGCGATCTCGAGCACGAGCTTGGTGCGGGTGGCCTCCTTGAACTGGTCGCGTTCACGGATCGGGATGACGAACGCGCCGGGCCCGCCAATCACGCAGTCCTCGTAATAGACGTCGAGGTTCTCGACATCCATGGTGAACGAATTCGGGCGCTTCAACATGATCGGCAGGCCGTTTATCGTCAGCCCGGCAGCGAGCACATCGTCGCGCGCGATGGCGACGAACGGCCCGCTGTTGTTGGCGCCGTCCCCGGATACGTCGATGACGCGCCGGAAACCGCGATAGCCGCTGGCATCGAACAGCGGCTTGGCAAAGTTGAGCGCGCCGGAAATCGACGTGCGCGAGGCGCGCCGATAGGGCGCGCGCGCGATCTCGTTCGCGAACGCGTCAGCGGTCTCGGGCCCGTCGATCAAGCGCCAGGGGACCACGATCTTCTGGTCATAGGGTCCCGCCCATTCGAAATAGGTCAGCGCCACCTTGGCGTGCTGACCGCCGCGCAACGCCTGCATGAAATCCCGCGAGGTGATGCCGGTGATATAGCCCTCCCGCTGCAGCGCCTGCTCCTCCGGGTCCATCGAGTAGGACACATCGACGGCGAGCACGAGCTCGACGTCCACGGGGACCGCATTCGGGCGCTTATCAGCGAATAGAGTGCGTGAGTTCGGCGCCGCTAACGTCCAGCCGGTGGCCGCCAGGACACCGGCAATGGCGACACCCGTCAGAAGCGAAAGCAGCGATGCATTCATCCGCATCCGTCCCTCCGTCAGCGGACCAGTGCTTGCATGGTGACACGGGTACGGTGCCAAGAAAAGCGGGCGACCACGTGGCGGACCATGCGTCCCGATTCCGGAGTTTGCGTACCCCCGCGGCACCCTCCGATGCGAATTTCGCAATTAGCGGGACGCTCGCAACAACGGCGAGCCCGCAGCCTCCAGCCGTAAGAAAGTTCAAAGCCACCCGACTAGTGCGGTGAATTTGAAGTTCCTATCAGTTGCCGCGGCACGATGGTCATAGGAACTTCAAATTCGAAACCGCACTAGAATCATAAAGTTGCTAGTGGTCCTTTGATTCCGAAGTTCGTATCTGAACGTGCCGCCAATGCTTACGAACTTCGGAATCGGACCACTAGTCCCGGGCGCTCTTGTCGTCCATCAATTCGGTCGACGTGATTTCGATACCGAAGCCGCCGAGGCCGACATAGGTGAGCTTGGCCGAGGTCAGCAGCCGGATCGAGGTGATGCCCAGATCCTTGAGAATCTGGGCGCCGAGCCCGACTTCGCGCCATTGCCGCGAGCGCGCAACCTCGGAGCCGGTCGACCCCGACTGCGGGATGGCATGGGTGGGCACGCCCGCGGCGCCGTCACGCAGGAACACGATGACGCCGCGGCCTTCCTGTTTGAACCGCTCCAGGGCGGAGTGGACCGGATTGGCGCCGCCAAAGACGTCGCGGATGATGTCGGCGCGATGCAGCCGCGCCAGCATGTCCCTGCCGTCGCCGATGCGACCGTAAACGAAGGCCATATGCTGGATGGCGTCGAACGGCGTCACATAGGCGTAGCCCGCGAGCGTGCCGATCTTGCTCTGCACCGGAAATTCGCCGATGCGCTTGACGAGCTTGTCGCGCGTCTGCCGGTAGGCAATGAGATCGGCGATCGAAATCTGCTGAAGCTTGTGGCGCTCGGCGAACGCCGTCACGCCCGGTCCGCGCGTGACCGTGCCGTCGTCGTTCATCAGCTCGGCAAGCACGCCGACTGGCGACAATCCCGCAAGACGGCAGAGGTCGACGCAGGCCTCGGTATGACCGGAGCGCATCAGCACGCCACCATCCTTGGCAACGAGCGGAAACACATGGCCGGGACGCACGAAGTCGGTTGCACCGGCGTTGCCGTTGGCGAGCGCGCGCACCGTATTCGTCCGCTCCTCCGCCGAGATGCCGGTGGTGAGGCCATGACGGACATCGACGGAGACGGTGAAGGCGGTGCCGAGCGGCGCGTCGTTCGCCGCCACCATGGGATCGAGATGCAGGCGCTTGGCCTCCTCGGCGGAGAGCGGGGCGCAGACGATGCCCGAAGTGTGGCGGATAATGAACGCCATTTTCTCTGGCGTACACAGCGAAGCCGCGACGAACAGGTCCCCCTCGTTCTCGCGGTCGTCGTCATCGGTGACGACCACGATCTCGCCGGCGGCAAATGCCGCCAGTACGGTGTCCACACGCTGATAACTGTCGAGCACCTTTCGCTCCCTCCTTTCAGGCGCGAACGAATGGCCACGCGGGCGGCTCACCCATCTGCCCACGCTGACGCAGATAATGATCGGCGATCACACATGCCACCATGGCCTCGCCGATCGGAACGGCGCGAATGCCGACGCAGGGGTCGTGGCGGCCCTTGGTGCTGATCTCGGTATCGGCTCCGTAACGATCCACGGTGCGGCGCGGCGTCAGGATCGAGGACGTCGGCTTGACCACGAAACGGCACACGATCGGCTGTCCGGTCGAAATGCCGCCCAGGACGCCGCCCGCATGGTTCGACAGAAAGGCCAGGCTGCCGTCGTTGCCCATGCGCATTTCATCGGCATTCTCTTCGCCGCTGAGCGCCGCCGCCGCAAAGCCCGCGCCGATCTCGACGCCCTTGACGGCATTGATGCCCATCAGCGCGGCGGCGAGATCGCCGTCGAGCTTGCCATAGATCGGGGCGCCGAGGCCCGCAGGAACGCCTTCCGCCACCACCTCGATGACCGCGCCCACGGAGGAACCGCGCTTGCGGATATCGTCTAGATAGTCCTCGAAGAATGCCACCTGCTGCGCGTCCGGGCAAAAGAATGGATTGCGCTCCACCTCGTCCCAGTTCCAGCGCGCGCGCTCGATCCGATGTGGCCCCATCTGGATCAGCGCCCCGCGCACGGTCATGTCGGGCACGATCTTGCGGGCGATCGCACCGGCGGCAACACGTGTCGCGGTCTCGCGTGCGGATTGGCGGCCGCCGCCGCGATAGTCTCGGATGCCGTATTTGGCATCATAGGTGAAGTCAGCGTGTCCCGGCCGGTATTTATCCTTGATGTCGGAATAATCCTTGGAGCGCTGGTCGACGTTGTCGATCACCAGCGCAATCGGCGTTCCGGTCGTCACCTGCTGGCCGGTGCCTTCGTCGAAGAACACACCGGAGAGGATTTTCACCTCGTCCGGCTCGCGCCGCTGGGTGGTGAAGCGCGACTGGCCGGGCCGCCGCTTATCGAGATAGGGCTGGATGTCGGCCTCGGTCAGCGCAATGCGGGACGGGCAGCCATCGACGACGCAGCCGATGGCAGCGCCATGGCTTTCGCCGAACGTCGTGACCCGAAAAAGATGGCCGAAGGTATTGAACGACATAGGGGTTCCACCGCTGCGGTGTGGTAGCCCGCGTGCCCGCCGCGGTCAAATCCCGGGGATCGCTCTCAGTGCCCGGCCGATCTGGCTGACGTCGGCCGCCTGATAACGATCAGGCGTAGCGCGTCAATCCGCTGCCGGCGAACACGTAGACCACCCCCTGATCGATGGCGCGATGCGTGGCATCCTGCGCCGGCGCGAGCGCCAGGTGCGCAATCAGCGCACGCGCAGTACCGCCATGGGCAGCAACTACGGTGTCGCGGTCCAGGGTTGCGTGCCATTGGCCTATTCGGGCCGTGACCTGCGCATAGCTTTCCCCGCCTGGCGGCTGAAAGCCCCATTTATCCGATTCACGCCTGGCAACGACGTCTCCGTCCCGCGCCAATACATCGGCGTAGGTCAGCCCTTCCCAGGCCCCGAACGAAATCTCGGCCAGCCTGTCGTCGATCCGGTAGCCGGCCGGCTCGAGGCCGAGCGTCGTGCGCAGGATGTCCATGGTTTTGCGCGCGCGCTCGAGCGGACTGGAGACATAGTCGAAATCCCCAGGCTTACGGCCGTCGCGGACGAACAGATCCTGCAAGATCTCGCCACAACGGACCGCCTGCGCACAGCCGAGGACATTGAGCGGCACGTCATGGCGTCCTTGCAACCGCTGTTGCACGTTCCAGTCGGTGAGGCCGTGGCGAACGTAATAGATGACGGGAAGGCGCGGCACGAACTCATCCGCGTCCCGCAACCGGCGCATCCGCCGGGCCATTGCGGACATGCCAGCCTGCTTCGCGACACGTGGCATCCGCTGCGATGGTCATCCCTCTCATTCCTTGCTGACGTCGATGTCGGGCGCGTCCGGATGTTTCATTCCGACAATGTGATACCCGGCATCAACGTGGTGAATCTCGCCGGTGACGCCACGCGATAGATCGGAGAGGAAATAGACCGCGGTGTCGCCCACCTCCTCGATCGTCACGCTGCGCCGAAGGGGGGCATTGTGCTCATTCCATTTCAGGATGTAACGGAAATCGCCGATACCCGACGCCGCCAGGGTCTTGATCGGACCCGACGAGATGGCGTTCACGCGAATGTTCTTGTCGCCGAGGTCGGCGGCGAGATACCGCACCGACGCCTCCAGCGCGGCCTTGGCGACCCCCATCACGTTGTAATGGGGCATCCACTTCTCCGCGCCGTAGTAGGTGAGAGTGAGCAGCGAGCCGCCGCGCGGCATCAGCTTCTCCACACGTTGGGCGAGCGCGGTGAACGAGTAGCAGCTCACCAGCAGCGTCTTGGAAAAATTGTCCGCCGTCGTGTCGACGTACCGTCCGGAAAGCTGATCCTTGTCGGAGAAGGCGATGGCGTGCACGAGGAAATCGAGCCCGCCCCATTTCGCGTCGATCGCCGCGACGGCGGCGTCGATCGTGCCGGGCTCGGTGACGTCGCAATGCCCGACGACCAATCCGCCGACCTCTTGCGCCAGCGGCTCGACCCGTTTCTTCAACGCATCGCCTTGGTAAGTGAAAGCAAGCTCGGCGCCTTGTCCGTGGCAAGCCTTGGCAATTCCCCAGGCGATCGATCGATTATTGGCAACGCCTAGAATCAGGCCGCGTTTGCCGCGCAAGAGACCCGAGGCTTCCGGCATGCTGTTCCTCGCTGCGGCGCCGACCGTCAGCCTCCTATGACACAGGGGGAAAGGCCCCACAAGCAGCCGCCATTTGCCGAAACAGCGCAAGCGCGGAGCCGGGAATATCCGCGCGGGAAATGTGTTTGTAGGGATGGTACGGTCCAGGCGCGATCGTGCGGCTGCGAAGCCCGGCGGTGGCTCGGCAGAACCGGCTGCACCGCGGCGCAACTGGAGGGGAGAAAGCGTTGCTCGGATTCCGGCAGGGGGTTGAGGCCACGGTTCCGGCGTTGCGACGCTACGCGCGGGCGCTCACCCGTAACGTCGAACTCGCCGACGACCTCGTCCAGGACACGCTGGTGCGGGCGCTGAAGTCGGAGCATCTGTTCCATGGTGGCGATATCCGCAGCTGGCTCTACACGATTCTCACCAATCTCAATCGTAACCGCCTGCGATCTCTTTCGCGGCGGCCCCCGCTGCAGGCCATCGAGGACAATGACGCGCCCGATATGACCGGCCCCGAGGCAGGCGCGCGTGATATCGAGCGGGCGCTCGCCTCGCTCGCCGAGGATCAACGCGCAGCGCTCCTTCTGGTCGTGCTGGAGGGCCTGACCTACCGGGAGGTCGCCGAAGTGCAGGGAGTGCCGATCGGGACCGTGATGTCGCGGCTCGCGCGGGCCCGCATGCAGATCAGAGCCTATCTCGACGGCGAGCGCCCCACGCTCCGCCGCGTCAAGTAGTCAAGGACGAAGACGATGACTGATCGAGATTCTCCCGTGACCGAGGACGAGCTCCACGCCTATGTCGACGGCGAGATTGCGGCCGATCGTCGGAGCGCTGTCGAGGCGTGGCTTGCATCCCATCCGGAGCATGCGGCGCGCGTCGCGCACTGGCGCGCCCAGGCCGATGCCATTCGCGCGCGCTACGACGCGATCGCATCGGAGCCGGTATCGGCGCGCTTCGATCTCGACAAGCTCGCCCGTGGCTCGCGCTCCTGGCGCGCAGTCGCAGCCGCGGCGGTAATCGCGGCGTTTCTTGCCGGCGGCGTCGTGGGGTGGATGGCGCATGGGGCATCCGCGGCGGCGCCGACCCGCTTCGACCTCTTCACGGCGGAGGCGCTCGATGCTCACAAGATCTACGTAGTCGAGGTGCGCCATCCGGTCGAAGTCCCCGGCGTGGAGCGTCCGCATCTGGTGCAATGGCTGTCGAAGCGTCTCGATTACGGGCTTCGAATCCCCGACCTCGAACGGAGCGGATTGAAGCTGGTGGGTGGACGCCTGTTGCCCGGCCCTTTCGGCCCAGCGGCGTTCTGCATGTACGAGGGACCGTCGGGAGAGCGCTTCACCATCTATTATGCGCGCACGGACTCGCCGCAGACCGCCATGCGCTATCGGGCAGGAGAAAACTTTGGCGCCGTGTACTGGGTCGAACGCGGGCTCGCTTACGTGGTAAGCGGACCGCCGGAGCGCGAACGTCTCGCGAGCGTGGCTCAGGCGGCCTATGACCAGATCGACAAGGCCGCGCCGTAAGGAGTTCGCCCGGCGTCGCGGCGACTGAGCACGGCGGCCCGCGCCAGCGACGCGATCGCAGGCCGGTCGCTCAACCCATGTCCCTTCTGGGATCATAGGGCTTCGTTGCCTGCCACGTTCGCATCAGTTCGGCGAGCTCCGCATCGCTACCTTCCGGCAACATAATGCGCACGCAGGCGAGCAGATCGCCCTTGCCATGTTTCGCCGGGAAGCCCTTGCCTTTGAGGCGGAAGGTGCGGCCGGAATTGGTGCCGGCGGGAATCGCAAGCTCAACCGCGCCGTCGAGGGTCGGTACCCGCACTTTACCTCCGAGCACCGCTTCGTAGAGGGTGATCGGAAGATCCAGCCGCAGGTCGGAGCCCTCGCGTGTGAACACGGGATGCGGCGCGACCGAGACCACTATCAAGAGATCGCCGACGCGACCGCCGGAGCCGGCCAGCCCCTGCCCCTTCAGGC
>DASSJW010000949.1:0-4307 GCA_035690995.1 Xanthobacteraceae bacterium | reverse complement strand
CGCGTCGGTGTCGACGTCGAAGCGCAGGCGGATCTGCGCAAAGCCGACCGGTGCGTCCTTGGCCACGCCGAGGGTGCCGCGAAAATCGAGGTCGCCTTCGGCCGACACCCGGCCTGACTTGAGCGGAATGTCGAGCGCGGTCGCGACGGCTTTCAGCGTGACGCCGGCGCAGGCGACCAGCGCTTCGAGCAGCATGTCGCCGGAGCAGAGCTCGAGCCCGGTACCGCCGGTGGCGGGATGCAGACCGGCGACCGCGAGCGCGCGGCCCGTTTCCACCTTGCAGGCGATGTGGGTATCGTCGAGCGTGCCCTTCGCCTTCAAGGTGATATAGGCGGACTTGGGATCGCCCTTGTAGCGCTCCTTGAGCGGCGCCTGCATGGCGCGCAACGCGGTGGCATCCATAGATCAAACCCTCGGTTCGAAATGCCGGACGGACAGACGACAGCCGGGGGAAAAAAGCAAGACCTTCCGGCCTCGCTTCCATTTTCGGTTACCACCACAGTCCGCCGCCGGCGGCGGCTTTGGTCTCGCGGTCGTCGGTGATCACCGCACGCTCGAGCGAGCGGTCGAGCGCGGCCAATACGCGACGCTTGACGAAATCGAACGCCGCCGACTGGCGGTCGCGCGGGCGCGGCAGATCGCAGGTGATCTCCTCGTGGACGCGGCCCGGATGCGGCCGCATCACCATGATGCGATCGGCCAGCACGATGGCTTCCTCGACGTCATGGGTCACCACGATCAGCGTCGGCTTCGAATCCGCCCACAGGTCGAGCAGGTGATCCTGCAGGTCGGCGCGGGTAAAGGCATCGAGGGCGGAGAACGGCTCATCGAGCAGCAGCACCTGCGGCCGCGGCACCAGTGCGCGCAGAATGGCGACCCGCTGCGCCTGCCCGCCCGAAAGCTCGCGCGGCCACACCCTTGACTTGTCGGTCAGGCCGACGCGCTCGAGCGCACGCGACACCCGCGCGTTTCGCTCCGCTGTCGGACATTGTTCCAGGCCGAAGCCGACATTGTCGGCGACGCGCAGCCACGGCAGCAGGCGCGGTTCCTGGAAAATGATGCCGATCTGCTCGTGCGGCGCGGCGATCGTCATGCCGTCGAGCACCACCCTGCCCTGGCTCGGCGTGTCCAGGCCCGAGATCGCCCGCAGCATGGTGGATTTGCCGGAGCCTGAGCCGCCGATCACCACGAGAATCTCTCCGGGCGAGACGGTGAGCGATATCCCGTCGAGTGCATGCACCCCGTTGGGATAGGTCTTGCCGACGCGGTCGAGGACCAGCATGGGGTGCTCTCTTATGTGCGCGCGAAGCGGTCTTCCCAGCGCAGAAACGGTGCCGAAAGGAGCACGATCAGCCAGTCGGTCGCCTTGCCGAGAATGGCGAAGGCCACGATCGCCGCGACGATCTGGGCCGGCTTGCCGAGCTGCTGGCCGTCGATCAGCAGAAAGCCGAGCCCGGTGGAGGCACCCATGAATTCCGCCGCCACCACGAACATCCAGCCGAGCCCCATGCCGGCGCGCAACGAGATCACGTAGGCGGGCATCACCGCGGGCAGCAGGATGCGCCGCACCATGGCGATCCCTGACAGCCGGAAGGCGCGGCCGACCTCAACGATCTTGCGGTCGACCGACATGACCGCACCCATGACGCCGAGATAGACCGGGAAGAACACGCCGACCGCGATCAGGATGATCTTCGAGGCCTCGAAGATCCCGAACCAGAGAATGAACAGCGGCACCCAGGCGATCGAGGGAATGGCGCGCAGCGCCTGCAGGGTCGGGTCGACCAGCCGGTTCATCAGCGCCGAGTAGCCGGTGATCGCGCCGAACACGGTGCCGGCGACGACGCCGAAGGCAAATCCCGCGATCACGCGCGAGAGCGTGGCGCTGGCATGGAGCTCGAGTTCCCCGGTGCGGGCGAGATCGGCGAAGGTCTGCACGATGACCGACGGCGGCGGAACCAGACGGCCGCTGGCAAGGCCCTGCCGTACCGCGAGTTCCCATGCCACCGCAACGGCGACCGGCAGCAGGAGTCCCAGCGCGGGCCGCAACAGGCGTCCAGGTCCGCCGCGCGCAACGCTCGCGTTCGATGGCGCCGGTGTCACCTCGGCTGGTTCGACGCTCGCCGTCATCGACACAAGAGACATAACCGGCTCGCGGAATGCAACTGCTGCCGTCATTGCGGGCGCGGGCCAAGCCCGCGCGTCCGCAATCCCCCTGAGCGTCAGTTCGTCTCCGCCACGTAGCGGTCGTCGATCAGGTCATCGACCGTCTTCTTCACGTCCACGCTGGCCGGAACGACGCCGGCCTGCTGCAAGGCGAGGCCGGCCTGCAGGATCGAGTCGCGCTGCGCCGGGCCGACCTTGTTGTGCGTGAGTTCCGTGCGCTCCTTGAGCTGCTTGTCAACCACCGCGTCGGGGAGCTTGGTGCCGGCGATGAAGACGCGCTTTTCCTCGTCATAGTTGGCGAGCGAATATTTGCGCGCGTCCTCGTAGACCGCGAGCACGCGCCGCACGATGTCGGGATGGTCCTTGAGGAACTGCTCGCGCGCATTGAGGATGCCCCAGGTATTGGCCTCCTTGTTGCGATAGAACAGCTTGGCGCCGTCGGTGACCTCGGCCTGCGCCATCATCGGGTCGAGCCCCGCCCAGGCATCGACATCGCCGCGGATGAGGGCGGTCTTGCCGTCCGGATGCTGTAGCAGCACGGGGGTGATGTCCTTCTCGGTCAGCCCGACCGATTGCAGCGCGCGCACCAGGAAGATGTGCGGATCGGTGCCTCGCGTCACCGCGACGCGCTTGCCCTTGAGGTCGGCGATCTTGGCAATCGGCGAGTCCTTGCCCGTGACCAGCGCTGTCCATTCCGGGCGGGAATAGACGTAGATCGATTTGATCGGGTTGCCGTTGATCTTGGCGACGAGCGCGGCGGCGCCGGCGGTCGAGCCGAGATCGATCGAGCCGGCGTTGAGAAATTCCAGCGCCTTGTTGGAGCCGAGCGTCTGCACCCAGACGATGGAAATGCCGTCCTTGGCGAACTCCTTCTCCAGCAGCTGTTTCTCCTTGAGCACCATCGAGACCGGGTTGTAGGTCGCCCAATCGATGCGGATTTCCTTCGGCTTGTCGGCGGCATACAGGCTCGCGCCGGAAGCAAGCAGCAGGGCGGCGGTGGCAAGGCAAAGGCGGGACAGCGCGGTCATGACGACCTCCGATCGTTGGGCCATGAACAACCTTCACCGCGTGCGCGCGCGGCGTGGCCGGGTTGGTGAAGGCGGGGAGATGTCTTGCCCGCCGTCAGCCTGGCGAGGGCGGGGCCCGCGCTTTAGCTGGATTTGTTAAGCGCCCGCAAGCTGCTGTGCTCAAATCGGCGCTATGTTTATTCTTAGAAAGGGCTGGCAAAGGCGTCAACGAGAAAATATTTGTCGCAACGCCGATGAAATATAGAAGATGCTTCTATTTCACCGGGGCTGCGCGGAACATGTCCACGCCCGCCGGCGATCCCGCCCGGTGACACACCGCCTGCGCTCCGCTATCTCGATGATCGCATGCTGACTCTCAGCGATCAGGTCCCGCGCGAAACCGAAGTCTTCGACGCGAATGAAGTTGCGTCCGACCTCGAGCGCCTGGCCAAGGTGCACGGCGGCAACCCGCGCGAATTGCGATTGGAGGTGTCCCGCCGCATCAAGGCCGCGCTGGTGCAAGGCCGCGCCGCAGCCGAGGAACTGCTGATCAAGGACCGGCACGGACGGCGTTGCGCCGAGCGTTTGTGCTTCATGCAGGACGAGATCATCCGCGTACTCTACGAGTTCACGGCGAAGCATCTCTATCCAGCGGAGAATCCCTCGGAAGCCGAGCACATGGCGATCGTGGCCACCGGCGGCTATGGCCGCGGCGTGCTGGCGGCCGGCTCCGACATCGATCTGCTGTTTCTGCTGCCCTACAAGCAGACCGCCTGGGGCGAATCCGTCGCCGAGACCATCCTCTATTGCCTGTGGGACACCGGGCTCAAGGTCGGCCATGCGACGCGCTCGATCAACGAGTGCATCCGGCAGGCCAAGGGCGACATGACCGTGCGCACGGCGTTGCTGGAGTCGCGCTTTCTCCTCGGCGACCGCAAGCTTTACGACGAGCTCGTCACCCGCTTCGACAAGGAGGTGGTGCAGGGCACAGGGGCGGAATTCGTCGCCGCCAAGCTTGCCGAGCGTGAAGAGCGCCACCGGCGCGCCGGCCAGTCCCGCTATCTGGTCGAGCCCAACGTCAAGGACGGCAAGGGCGGGCTGCGCGACCTGCATACGCTCTATTGGATCGCCAAA
>DASSJW010000948.1:0-10328 GCA_035690995.1 Xanthobacteraceae bacterium | reverse complement strand
AAGCCGCCGAGCACAACGCGGTCGACCTTTTGCAGCCGGGCTTCGAGCGGACCATAAATACGGGCGCGCACGTTCGGAACTTCCGGGCGCCGTGCCACGCGATCGGCAATCGCGATCCTGAAAAGCTCGAGGTAGTCCGTTTGCGCGACGATGAAGCTGGCGTCGGTGTTCGCACGCGCAATGTCTTCGAATGCCTCATAGAGTTTCACGCCGTCATTGCCGGCGAAGGCCGCGGGCCGGCCATGCTCGTCTGTGCTCAAGGCGGTGACGACATCGCAGTGTCGTGCGGCAAATTCGGCGAAGGACCGCGGCGCGCCGGATGAAACCTCAAGCGGCGCGATCGCGGCCGTGAACCGTTCGAGCAGCGCGGCGGCGTCGACGAGTTCGCCCTCGCTCAAGTAGACGCGGGGATCGGACGGATGCAAATCGGATTGTTCGCCGCGGCGGGACTTGCCGAGTTCTTCCCGAAACGTTGCGAGCGCACGCGCAAGGCCGCCACTTTTTGGCTTGGGACGGGGGCCGCGCAAGACGGCTCGTTCCAAAGCGGCTGCCGCGCGCGTATTCGCACCCTCTGGGGCGCCCAGCCGCGTCAGCGGGTGCTTCAGCAAGGCGAGCAGCGTAACCGGGGCAAGGCCTCCAAGCGCCGCTTCCGCCGCGAGGCGCGCGAACCGCCCTGCCGACGTGTCCGGGAGCGCATCTCCGCCGGAATCGTCGACCGGAATGTGCCAGCGTTCCAGCGCGGCGAGCACGCGCCGCGCCAGCTCGCGGTCGGGCGTGATCAGTGCCGCAGTCTTGCCTTCCGTCTCCATCGCTTCGCGTAGCGCGACTGCGATGGCGAGCGCCTCTTCCTCGGCATTCGCGGCCTCTACCACCGAGACGGTTGCGAACGCGGCGTCGGCGCATGCCGGGAAATCGGAGCCGCTGAGTCGCTGCCAGCGGTCGGTAGCGGCCGCCGGTCGTAGCGCCTCCGACACCATCCGCTCGCGTCCGTGCGCGGCAGGCCGTCCGAGCGGGAGGACTGCGTCGCGGGCGATTCCGATCCGACCCAGGAGGGCCTGCAGGGCGAACTGCGGATGTCCGGTCGCAGGCGGGATCAACTCACGGCCGGCGGCGTCGCGGCGGCCGGCGATCAGGTCCCATGATTCCGGATCGAGATCGGTATCGAGGCCTGGCAGCACCACCGCGCCGTGGGGAAGCTGGGCGATGGTTGCGATCAGCTCGGCGGTCGCCGGCATTGAGCCGGTCGAGCCTGCGGCGATCACCGGTCCGTCCGTGTGGGCCGCGAGCCGTGCCGCCTCGGCCTTGATCAAGGCGTCGCGCCTGGCGGCCGGCTCGACGGCGGATCGTTCGGCGAGGACGTTCGGCCAAGCCTCGCGGGCGATCTTCAGGAATTCGAGCGTCAGTTGCCAATAGCGGTCGAGTGCTTCGGGGACGAGTTCGTCGAGTCGGTCCCATGGCACTCCGCGTGTGGTCATGTCGTCCATCAAGCGTGCGAGGTCATCGGCGAGCGCCAGCGCCGACGCCGGGTTGCCGGCGACGAGCGGTGCTTCGTCTTTCTTATCCGGCGTAATGCTCGCGGCCCACCGGAGCACGAGTTGCGTCAGCAGCAGCCGCCGCTCGAGCCCGCCGACCGCCATCGGCAGATCGAGCGCCGGGCCGGCGAGCGCGCCCGTCGCCGCCTGCGCGAAGGCGATCTCGTCCTCATCGACGTCGCCGATAGCGACGATGCGCGGCAGGATCGCGGCGCTCGCCTTGGTCACGTCGAGGAAAACATCGCGGACCAGCCGGCAGGCACGCCGCGTGGGCAGATAGAGGGTGGCGTCCGCAAGCGCAAGCGGACCCTCGCCGGCAGGAAAGCCCGGCACCAGGGTTCCATCCATGAGCGCGCGGATCAACGTCGGTACGAAGGGCGCTGAGGCTGGAATGGTGAAGACGCGCGGATTCGCCATGCCGAATCATACACTGTTCGGTCACTTCAATATTCGCCCTGCGCGAATGGGGCCTTCGCCCCTCCGAACCAAGAGGGGCCGTAACAGAAGGCGGGCTTAGACGAGCTCTCGGTTCAACCGGGTGCGGTGGGGGGAGAGCCGGACGATTATGCCGCGCTGGCGAGGATGGCTTCCTCGGCCGCTTTGACGGCATCGGGTGTGCCGACGTGCATCCACACGCCATCAAGGCGCAGGCCACAGAGCCGCTCGGCCTCGGCCGCGCGGTCGAACAGCGGCGACATGGAAAACGCGCCCGCCGGTGCACCGGCGAAGAAGCTCGGGGTGAGGATCGCCGCGCCGGCGTAGACGAACGGCACCACCTCGCGTTCCCCGCGCCGCACCAGCCGACCGTCGGATGCCATCGAGAAATCGCCGCGTCCGGAATAACCGATGCTCGACGCCGCCGGCGCCAGCAGGAGCAAGGCATCCATGCGGGCGGGATTGAACGCTGCGGCGAGGCGGCCGAGATTGGGCTTCACCCCGTCGATCCAGATGGTGTCGGAATTGACGTGGAAGAACGGCTCCGCGCCAAGCTTCGGCAGCGCTTTGACCACACCACCACCGGTGCCGAGAAGCTCGTTTCGCTCATCGGAAATCACGATCTGCGGATGCTGGCGCTGGGCGAGATGGCGCTCGATCTGGTCAGCGAGATGGTGGACGTTGACAACCGCGCACTCCACACCCTGCTCGGCGAGGCGATCGAGTACGTAGTCGATCAGTGCCTTGCCACCGACCTTGACCAACGGCTTGGGAATGCGGCCATTGAACGCGCGCATGCGCGTGCCGAGTCCGGCCGCGAGCACCATCGCGCGCTTCGGAGCGGTCAGGACTGGCGCAGTTTCAGCCATTAATCAGTCTTGCCCCTGGGGCGCTTAAATTGTGTTTAACGACGGCACGTGGGCAATATACCAGGCATTGAGGGACTCCAGCGCCGGATGGCTCAGCGAGCGCTGCAAGTAGCCCCATACCCGGGGCAGGTGACGCAAATATTGCGGCTTGCCGTCGCGGATGTCGAGCCGAGCGAAAATTCCGAGGATTTTGCTGGCCCGTTGCGCCGCCAGCGTCACGTAAAGCCTGATGAATTGGGCGGCATCGAAGCTCGGATCGGTCCGGCTGCGCCCGCGCACGTAACGACCGAGAAGCGCAAGCTCGGTTTGTTCGGCGACGTCCACCCGGGCGTCCTGCAGCAGCGAGGCGAGATCGTAAGCCGCCGGACCCATCACCGCGTCCTGGAAATCGAGAATGCCGAGCCGTGCGTTGCCGCTGCGCTGCGGCAACCAGAGCAGATTGGGAGAATGGAAGTCGCGCAGCACCCAGGTCGGCGGCGACTCGATGGCCGGATGCAAGAGTTCTCGCCAGAGGGCCCGGAACGAGCCGCGTTCGATATCCGGAATCGCTGCGTCGAGCCGGGGCAGGAACCAGTCCACCAGGAGCTCGGCTTCGATCAGGAACGCATTCATGTCGTAGGAGGGAATGTGGTATTCGACATGGGGCGCGACGGGCAACGTGTCCGGTAGCCGCTGCTCGTGCAATGCCAGCAGCATGTCCACCGCGGTCTCGTAGCGCTCTTCGATCGGCGCGGGCGGATCGCCGCTGACCACGCGTTCATCGCCGAGATCCTCGATGATCAGGAGGCCATGGTCCAGATCGGCGTGGTGGATGGCGGGTGCCGAGAAGCCGTATTGCCGCAGGCCCTTCGCGATTGCCACGAACGGCACGACGCTGTCGGCAAGATGCGCAACCGCGCTATAGGGCTTGTCGCCACGCACCGGCGGGCCGTCAGGCCGCCGTGGCATGTTCATCAGGATCACATGCTTGTCGCCGAGGGCGAGCCGCTCGTACGAACGCGTGGAGGCATCCCCCTGCATCCGCACGCGGAGCGCCTCGCTATAGCCGCTCTCGGCAATGAACTGACGCGCCGATGCCATGCGGTCGACCCGTGGCCCAAACGAGCCATAGCCGGTGATGCGGGCATGACGAAATTCGAGCTTTAGCTTGGGCGCAAGGGTAAGCGCGACGTCGAGCCGGTCGGGCGGCAAGAGGCCCGCCGCGCGATCCGGCCATTCGATCAGCACAACCGCCCCTTCCGGCAGGTCGTCGAAGCCGAGTTCTGCGAGATCACCCGATCCCGACAGCCGGTAGAGGTCGGCATGCACCAGGGGAAACTGCGGCAGATCGTAGGTCTGCATCAGGGTGAAGGTGGGGCTCGGCACTTCCATCCGCGGGTCGCCGGCAAGATAGCGGATCAGCGCACGTGCGAACGTGGTCTTGCCGGCGCCGAGATCGCCCGAGAGCGTGACGAGATCGCCCCGCTCCAGCGAATTGGCGATGTCGATCGCGAGCCGCTGCGTTGCATGCTCGTCCGGCAGCGCCACCGAAAAGGTCGATACGCTGGAGGCGCTCAGCGGCGATGCCATGGCTTGGCTCTTGATGGGGGATCGGTGGGCATCATGCGCATAAGCGGTCGCAAGCTATCGGGCTTTGAACGAGCACGGTACCACAAGGTGCCGGAAGCGCCGCACCCACGATCGGCGCTGGCGCATGAAGAGCGAAGATCAAGCCGCGCTTCGCTGCGCGGGTTGGTCGAGGGGAAACACGCAGGTGACCGTCGTGCCGCGGCCGACAGCCGATTCCAGCGTCACCGAGCCGCCATGCAGCTCCACGAAGGAGCGCACCAGGGAAAGGCCGAGGCCCGTCCCGCGATGACGCGAACCGAGGGAATGGGTCTCGAACCAATCGAACACCTTGTCCTGCACATCGTCAGGGATGCCGGGGCCGCGGTCGGTGACCGAGAACGCGACCGCATCCTTGAGCCGCTGTGCGGTAAAGGTAACGACCTCGCCGCCAGGCGAAAAGCCCACCGCATTGGCGAGCAGATTGAACAGCGACTGGCGCACGCGCCGCTCGTCGGCGACGAAGGTGCCGATATCGGCCGCGGCGCGGATTTCGAGCTCGATGCCGCTCTTGACCAGCCGATCTTGGACTCCTTCGGCGGCGGCTTCCATGGTTTTGCGAATGTCCACCGCTCCGAGGTTGAGCGTCATGGCGCCAGCGTCGATGGTAGCGAGGTCGAGGATGTTGTTGATGATGGCAAGCAGCGCGTTGGTAGAGACGGTGATGTAATTGAGATATTCGCGCTGCTTTTCTCGCAGCGGCCCGGTGATGGGATCCCCGAGGAAATGTGCGAAGCCGATGATGTTGGTTAGCGGCGAGCGCAGTTCGTAGGACACGTGGTGCACGAAGTCGATCTTGAGCTTGTCCGCTGCCTCCAACGCTTCGTTGCGCTCGCGCAGCGCGCGCTCGACGTTCACGGTGTCGGTGACGTCCTGGAACGTCACCAGCGTGGCGCCATCGGGAAGGGGCATGGTGGCGCAATCAACCACGTTGCCGTCAGGGCGATCGAGGCGGCCGGTGACCGGCTCGCGATTGTCGATCGCCGTGATCGTTGCCCGCAGGTTCTGCCACACCGGGTGATCGGCATGCAGCGGCAGCGTCCATTGGCTCAGTGACTCGATATGGGGCCGATCGGCAAGCATTTCCGGCGCGAGCCGCCACATGCGCGCGAACACCGGATTGAACAGGCGCAATCGGCCGTCACTGCCGAACACGGCGACCGCCTCGGTGAGATTGTCCAGCGTCTCGCCTTGAACGCGGATCAGGGCATCGAAGCGCCGTTCGAGATCGAGCCGCTCCGTGACGTCGTCGAAGAGATAGATGACGCCGCCTTCCGGATTGGGCGTGGTGACCACACGCATGGTGCGGCTATCCGGCAGGTGCCACATGTGCTCCTTCGGCTCGACCGCCCTGTAGGCGTCGTAGAGCGCCGTTTTCCACTGGCGGAAATCCTGCTCGTCCGGAAGCTTGCGGGCCGCGCGCAATCGATCGAGCACGGCCGAATCGGTCGGGCCCTGATCGAGGAAGACGGGATCCAGGTCCCACAGCAGGCGATACGCGGTGTTGTAGAACGCGAGTCGCTGATTGGACCCGAAGATCGCGACGCCGGTGGCAAGCTGGTCGAGGGTGCGCCGGTGAGCATCCATCATGCGCTTGAGCTCGCCGCGTAGCGCTTCTGCTTCGGTCGCGTCGAGGGCGATGCCAGCGCTGCCGCGCCCGGCCGGCACCGTCATTACGTCGAAGCTGCGGCGCTGGCCGGCGACCACGGCCGGAAGGCGGCCCGAATAGGATTCCGCCAGTTCATGCGACCGCAAGAGTTCGGTGCGCGCGCCGCGATCGAACAGCTCGATGGCGCGATCGATCGCTTCCGCGCCGTCCTTGGCCTCGACCGCTCGCGCATAGGCCTGGTTGGCGAAAACGAGCTTGCCCGCGTCATCGCGCGCCCAGACCGGCGCGGTCACGGTGTCGATCAGCGCGCGCATGGCCGCGGTATCCTCGAGGTGCTTCTGATGGCGGCGGGCCAGTTCCGCGAGCTCGTGCTTGATGCCGCTCACCTCTCGCAGCCGCAGAATGGCGCGGCCGCCTGCGACTTGGCCCTTGGCCTCGATGATACGACCGGCGAGCGTGGCCGAGGTCATGGCGAAGGCGATCCCGCGCGCGCGCAGAGCGTCGACAGAACGCTCCATCTCACCTGCTGTATCCGGGTCGAGCCAGGTGCCGAAAGCGAGGACGCGCTGAGGGGTGTCGGCGGCAGTGAGCAGCGTAGGGTCGCCGATGATCTCGGGCTCGTCCGCCCCGGCTGCCCAGGCGACGAGAATTTGGCGTTCGGAGAGGAGGAGCGCATAAGCGCGATCGATCGCGGCCTTCGATGTGGCGCTTTCGTCGCGTGCCGATGCCTCGAGTTCGGCGAGGCGACTCCGGGTCCGCACCAGCAGGATCGCAGTGACGACGGCAAAGCAGAGAACGCCGAGGGTGAGCGTCAGCGCCGCAATCTCGTGCCGGTCGAGCGCCAGCAACGCGGATACATAGGCGTCAAATGTCGAGGGCTCGGACCGTCCCGTCATCTCGGCAGCCTGTGCCAGGTGCGGGAAGAATGCCGGCAGAGCGATCGCGAGCGAGGCGCGAAATGCGTGATATCGCACCCTCGCTGGCGTCTGCGCCTTACCCTCGTGGGCCTGGGACGCGCGTGAACGCGCCGTATGCTGCGGATGAGCCTCAAAGCCCTCCACGGTGATCCGGATCGCGTCCGGCATACCCGCTTGCCCCATAGCCGCATTTTCACCGGCGTCGTGAGACTGCCGGCTCGGGCTGCGCGGTCGGTTGCCTCATCCGCCGAACAGCCCGCGAATCAAACCACTTTACCCCCAAGGGGAAACCGGCCGGAAGGAGTCCAGATCGTGAACAATGGTCCGAACGAGCGTAACGGCGCAAACCTACCGGATACGCCGTCCTGCTCTTTTCACAGCCGGCGGACTATTCGAATCTAATCTTGTTTTGCGCGATCACATCCGCCCATTTGATCATCTCGGCGCGGATATAGTCGCCGAATTGGCGCGAGCCGAGCGGCGTCACCACCGCCCCCATCTCCGTCATGCGTTTGCGCAGGTCGGGCATCGCCAGCACCTCGGCAAGCGCCGATTCCAGTTTCGCGAGGATAGCCGGCGAGGTCCCGGCGGGAGCCGCCAAGCCGAACCAGTAGGCGGCCTCCAGCGGATAGCCGGCCTCGGCCATGGTCGGGACTTCCGGAAGCGTCTCGAACCGGGCAGAGGCTGCAAGGGCCAGCGGGGTGAGCGCACCGGTCTTCATGTGCTGCCCGCCCACCACCGCGGTCACGAACATCGTGTCGACATGCCCGGCGACCAGATCGTTGATTGCCGGTGCGCCGCCGCGGAACGGGACGTGCAGCATGCGAACACCGGCCTTGGCGGAAAACAGCTCGCCGGCCAGGTGGCTGGCGCTGCCGACCCCGACCGAGGCGTATGAAATCTTGCCGGGCTGTTGCCGCGCCAGGGCGACGAGATCCTCGACGGTGCGGACCGGCAGGCGTGCGTTGGCCGAGAGCGCCATGGGTGCGCTGCCGACAAACCCGATCGGCGCGAAATCCTTCAGGCTGTCATAGGGAATGTTCTTGAACACGCTCGGGTTCACGGCGTGGTTGTCGTTGATCATCATCAGTGTGTAGCCATCGGGTTCGGCGCGTGCGACTGCGGCTGTCGCCAGCGTTCCGCCGGCGCCCGGCCTGCTCTCGATGATGAATTGCTGACCGAGGACCTGGCTCAGCTTGTCGCCCACGATCCGGGACACGGTGTCGAGCAGCCCGCCGGCAGGAAAGGCGACGATGATCCGCACGGGATGCGTGGGATACCCGGACCCTTGCGCCCTCCCCGAGCCGGAAGCCGTCGCGAGCACGGCTATCGCGAGAAGCAGACCGACGAGCGCTTTCTTCACGGCTCCCTCCCCGAGGCGGCGCGCTGCGATGCGGCCGAGCGCCGGCAAACGGTCTATCCGATCGCTGCAGGTCGCGCGTTGCGGCCGGCGTACCAAGCCGGCTAGGCGCGTCCGGCGAGCTTCAGGCCTTTGTCGAGGGCCGCGTAACTGCGAACCGGCGCGGCCATCAGGAAGCGGTAGCCTTCGCCGAGGATGCGCTCGACATTGTTGGAATCGACGTGCGGGTGTCCGACGACGACATTGTGCTCCTTGCAGGTGCTGACCACGCGCGCCATCCATTTGAGCACCTCCGGGTGCTCGTATTGCCGTGGATAGCCGAGCTCCTGCGAGAGGTCGCCTTCGCCGATGAGAATTGCGCCGATCCCCGGCACCTTCTGCAGGATCTGTGGCAGCGCCTCGATGCCGCGCGTGTCCTCCATCATCAGGATCACGAAGATTTCTCCCTTCGGATTGAGCGGCCACACGTCGGCGCGATCATAGTAGTCCTGCTGGGAGAGGCCCCAATAGCGCACGGCGGCGGTCGGCCCGTCGCCGCGGATTCCAGCGGGTTCGTACATCGGCGCGCTCTTCAGGCGCGGATAGCGGCAGGCGGCAACCGCGTTATACGCCTCGTCGACCGACGAAATGTGCGGCCACACGATCCCATAGGTGCCGAGATCCAGCGCCTGCTTGGCATGAAACTGGGCTTTCTCCGCCCCGTTCGGCGGGATGCGGACCATCGGCGTGACGCCCGGCGCGACCGAGCCGGATTTGGCGATCTGGCCGCGGTTGAGCATGTATTGCAGGCTATCCCGCAGCGCCCGGATGTCCCACGGATTGTGCTCCATCTCGTAGACGATGCCGTCGTATTTGGCGGTGGCCATGGCGATCGCGGTGTCGGGATCGGCTTGGCAAAACGACGTGAATGCCGGCTTGCCGGCCTCCAGGGCGCGGATCACGCCGTTCAAACGTGGAATATCAGCCATGCTCTTCCCCTTGCGATGCGTTTCGCCCGTATCCTAACAGACCGCAATCCCGGTTTGACAATGGTGAAGCCCGGTTCGTAGCATCCCGCCCACATCGCGACCGGGCGCATCCGGCCCCGTGTTTGCGGTTTTCATCCACAATCCTCAGCGACGGTGTCATGATTATCGATTGCCACGGCCACTACACGACCGAGCCCAAGGACCTGCACCGGTTCCGTAAGGAGCAGACCGAAGCGGTCAAGAACAAGTCGCCGATGCCGTCGAAAGCGTCGCTGAAGATGAGCGACGACGAAATCCGTGAGAGCGTGGAAAGCGCGCAGCTCAAGCTGCAGCGCGAGCGCGGTACCGACGTCACCATTTTCTCGCCGCGCGCCTCCGGCATGGGGCATCATATCGGCGACGAAAGCGTCAGCCTGGAATGGTCGCAGATTTGCAACGACCTGATCGCGCGCGTCATCTCGCTCTATCCCAAGAACTTCATCGGTGTCTGCCAATTGCCGCAATCGCCCGGCGTGCCACCGAAAAATTCGATCGGCGAGCTGGAACGCTGCGTGCAGATGGGCTTCGTCGGCTGCAACCTCAATCCCGACCCATCCGGCGGTTATTTCAACGCCCCGCCGCTGACCGACAAATGGTGGTATCCATTCTACGAGAAGATGGTGGAACTCGACGTGCCGGCGATGATCCACGTCAGCGGATGCTGCAATCCGGCGCAGCACACGACCGGCTCGTATTATCTTAACGCCGACACCATGGCGTTCATGCAGTTGATCCTGTCCGACCTGTTCAAGGATTTTCCGACCCTCAAGCTGATCATCCCGCACGGCGGCGGCGCGGTGCCGTTCCACTGGGGCCGCTTCCGCGGCATCGCGCTCAACAACAATCGGCCCGAGCTCGATCAGATCATGAAGAACAACATCTTCTTCGACACCTGCGTCTATCATCAACCCGGCATCGACCTCCTCACCAAGGTGGTGCCGGTCGATAACATCTTGTTCGCCTCCGAGATGGTCGGCGCGGTGAAAGGCATCGA
>DASSJW010000947.1:0-13264 GCA_035690995.1 Xanthobacteraceae bacterium | reverse complement strand
CGCGTGCAGTTGCTCATCCCGGGAAATACCTTCCATACCGCGCGCCTCGCGGGACGTCGCCGCTGGTTTCTCGGCGCGAGCACCGAATGGCCAGGCGTCGTGCCCTCCGACGTCGAGATCGGCGAGGTTGAGGTGCTGGCTGGGAAGTACCCCGGCGTTGCCGCCGATCTGCGCGCGATCAGGGACTCAATTCGCGAGAATTGAGGCCCGCCTCAAGGCGAAAGCCGCGCCCCCATCTTGCCGGCTTGCTCCACGATCCATGTGCGGTAGCGCGTCAGCGGGGTCACGCCGGTGAGGCCGCCGCAGCCGTCGCTCAAAGCAGGCCCCGTCGACCAGCTCACCACTCCCACCACCGCGAGCGTCCCGCCGATCTCGCGATAGACCGGCGCACCGGAATCGCCGGTGCAGGCGCCGAGCCCGCCGCGCTCGCCTTTGGTGGCGGGATCGGTGAGCCTGATCTGCAGCGTGCCCGGCTGGCCGGTGGCGACCAGCGTGGCGGCGCGCACGGTGCCGCCGCTCTTGCCGTCGCCGCGCGCGGCGACGCCGTATCCGGCGACCACGAAGCGGTCGCCGACTGCGACCGCGCCGCCCGCGGGCGCAAGCAGCGCAGGCGTGACCTTCATCGGCGCCGCCAGCTTGATGAGCGCCACATCGGCAGTGACCCGATGGCGCAATACCGCATTCACGTCGAAGTCGGGATGGCGGGCGATGCCTGCGATGTCCTTGAGGACCGGCTGCCGCGCGGGGTCGAAGTCGACCAACTTGTAGTCGGCGCCCGGCAGCACGCAATGCGCGGCAGTGAGCACGAGCTCGCGTGCGAGTGCGACGCCGGAACAGAACGTGCCGTGCGAGCCGGTCAGCATGACGACCGCACGTCCGGCGCCCTCATTGGTCGGCTGCGCGCCGCCAACCATGGCCATCGCGGGGAGCGAAGTCACGACGGCGCAGAGGATGGCGGCCGCGGCGCGGATCATGGCTCGAGCGGCGAGCCCAATTTTGCGGCGGTCTCCAGGATCCAGTAGCGGTAGCGCGCAAGCGGAATGACGCCGCTGACGAAGCCGCAAGCAGGCTCACCATCGGCGCGCGCCGTCCAGCTCACGATCCCGATCAGGGCATGGTCGCGTGCGTCGAATACCGGCCCACCGGAATCGCCATTGCACACGCCGAGGCCGGCCGTTTCGCCGAGCTTCTGCGGATCAACCAGGCTGAGCTGCTGGGAGCTCGGCCGGTCGGTCGCCATCAGGGTCACCGCGCGCAGTTTGCCGGCGGTCTTGCGGTCACCTTGCACCGCCACACCAAAACCGGCGACGATGAACCGGTCACCCACCGCGGGTGGCGTGCGCCGTTCGCTGAATGCGGCGGGCGCGAGATTGGCTGCAGGCGGCGCGGCGAGCTTGACGAGAGCGAGATCCGGGGCGTCGGCGCGCGGCGAAAACTGCGGATGGGGGGCGACGGTCGCGATGTCCTTGACCGCGGGACGGCGGCCATCAAACACCACCAGCCGATATCTGCCGTTGGCCAGAACGCAATGGGCGGCCGTGAGCACGAGATCCGGTGCGACCGCCACGCCGGTGCACACGTTGTTGCCGCCGATGATCAGCACCACATGGCGCGCAATGGTTTGATCGGCCGGCAGCGCTCCGCCGACCATGGCGGAGGAGGGCGCGGCTGAAAGTGCGAGCCAGGCAAGGGCGCTGAGCGCGCGCCACGTTGCCGCTCTATTCAGCGTAACAGATGGGACCGGGTGCGACGGCAGGCTCGGCATCATTCGACTTGCTCAAGGCCGGTTGCTGCCGGAACGGTTTTCAATTCGGGTCGGCGGTTGTCTGCAGCCTATTGCCGCGGAGCCTGGCGCGGCTCCCGCTCCTTCTTTGCAAAAAATATCTGCTCCACCTCGTTGTGGATGCGCAGCAGCCAGGCCTCGGCGCGGGTCGCACGGTCGCGAAAGTGGCCCGCTTCGGCCTCGAGCTCTCGCACTCGTTCCTCGGACGCTCGCAACTGGAAGGACAGCTTGTGCGCGAGGTCCATCGCGCGGGCGCAGTCTTCCTTCGCCATGTCCGCCGCCTTCTGCAGCAAGGCAATGATCGTGCGACCGGATTCGTCGGCCACAACTTCCGGCTGCTGTCCCTTCGGCGTCGGCGCAAACGGGACAACGGTCGCTGCTTTGTCGGGCGCATACGCACTCATCGCTACTCACTCCATTACCGCCAATGTCGGATAACAAAATAAGTCTAGCACAGCATCCATCGAGCGCCCGCGAAAAAATTAGGCGCGGAGCCCGACGAAGGTTGGCGGATGATCGCGAATGCTTAAAACGAAAAGAGACCTTTGCAATCTTGCAGAATGCTACCCGGTTGCCCAGATGGCGCGCGCCATGGTCGAGGCGAGGATCGCCGAGAGGCCGCCCTCGCCGAGCAAACGCCCGCCTGCAAGCAAGTGGGCGCGGTCATGAGCCGGCGGCGAGAAGCATTCCGGCCGAATGTGGAATCTCGACGTCGATCGCGAGGGTTGAAACGCTGGGGCCGCGATCCATCCGCACCTGCACGCTATCGCGCTCCACCGTCACGTGCTTGGTGATGGCGGACAGGATCTCCTCGCGCAGAATGGCTAGGAGATCGGATTGGCCGTGTGTTGCCCGCTCGTAGGACAACAAGATCTGCAGCCGTTCCCTGGCGACGGGGGCGGTGCCCCGGCGCCGAAACAGGTCGAGGAAGCTCATGCTGCCCTCCGTCCGAACAGCTTGTCGAACAAGCCTTTGCGGTCGCTGGGGATGCTCATCGGCACGTCGTCGCCCTTGAGCCTGCGGGCAGCGTCGAGATACGCGCGCGCGGGCGCGCTGGCCGTATTGTTGAGCGTCACCGGCGAGCCGATGTTGGAGGCGCGCAGCACCTCTTCGCTTTCCGGGATGATGCCGAGCAGCGGCGTGGAGAGAATTTCGAGCACGTCTTCGATCGTGAGCATCTCGCCACGCGCCGCCCGCTGGGCGTCGTAGCGGGTGATCAGAATGTGCTTCTCGATGCGTTGACCTTTCTCGGCCTTCTCGGTCTTGGAGTCGAGGAGCCCGATAATGCGATCGGAATCGCGCACCGACGACACTTCCGGATTGGTGACAATGACGGCCGCATCGGCGAACCGCATCGCCAGCGTCGCGCCGCGCTCGATGCCGGCCGGACTGTCGCAGATCACCCAGTCGAATTTCCCGCGCATCTCCTGGATGACGTTGCCGACGCCTTCCTCGGTCAACGCATCCTTGTCGCGCGTCTGTGAAGCCGGCAAAAGCCACAGCGTCTCGAGCCGCTTGTCGCGAATGAGGGCTTGCGGCAGTTTCGCGATGCCCTGGACCACGTTGATGAGGTCGAAGACGACGCGGCGCTCTGCCCCCATCACCAGATCGAGGTTGCGCAGCCCGACGTCGAAATCGACCACCGCGACCTTCTGCCCGGTTTGTGCGAGCGCGGCACCGAGCGCAGCGGTCGACGTGGTCTTGCCGACGCCCCCCTTGCCCGACGTGACCACGATGACCTTGGCCATGTTTGCTATCTCCTGCATATTTTCAATCCAAGGCTGCTATCGACAGGACGCTGTCTTGGAGCCAGCACTGGGCGGGCCGGTTGCGGAGGCTCGCGTCCATTTCCTCAGCGGTCCGGTAATAGCCGTCGATCGAGATCAACTCGGCCTCGTTCTTGCTGCAAAAAATCCGTGCACGGGCGTTGCCCATGGAGCCCGCCATGGCGCGGCCGCGCAACGCGCCGTAGACGTGGATCGATCCCCCGGCGACGACTTCGGCGCCCGAAGACACCGCCCCGAGCACGGTGACGTCGCCGTAGGGAAAAATGATCGATTGACCGGAGCGGATCGGGGTTTCGATCAGCAACGAGGTCGGCTCCTGGCGCTGGGCCGGTCCGGCCGTTGCCGCAGCGCGAGTGTTCGCGGAGGACGCCGGCGCGGCAGCTTCGAAGCCCGCGGTCGGTCGCCCGCCCTTGAGCAGCGGCGGCAGTGAGGGGCCGAGTTGATCGGGATGGGCGCCCTCGAGGCCCATGACGCGAATGCCGCGCTCGGCCAACATCTCGAGCAACTCGCTGATACCGGACTGGCTCAGCGCAACGCCGGCAAGGTCGAGGATGATCGCCCTGCCGACAAAAAAGTCGGGCGAGTTCCTGCTCCATTTGTCGACCTCCGCCAGCCAGGCGCTGAGCGGCGCGGACGGAGCGAGCACGAATGCCATGAAAGAACGGCCACGGAAACGCATCGACGTCTGGGGTCGAACGGCAGTCGCACTTGTCACAAGAAACCTCGGGGAACCGGACCTGCGGGGGCTCCCCCGATTAGCGCGCGTTGTGGTTAATGAACGATTAACAAATTGCATTTATCGGCGCGGTGGCCGGATGTTCGCACCGAATATTTCTGCGCCTTGCGCGCTGACGGTATTGGGTTGCGATGGCAGGGACGTGGCTGCTGCGGGCCGCGCATTCGGTAACGTCAGAACAATCGCCAGAACGCTAACAGCATCAAACCGTAGAGCGCGACCACGAGCGCCGTTCCGGCAATCGCGAGGCGCCGCGGGTGCGGACCCGTCGGCTGCAGCCACCACGAGAAGCGGTCGGCCGTCCATGGCACGAGATAGCTCAGCAGCACGACGCTGACGATGTTGCCGATGAACAAGGCAATTGCGAACGGCAGCCCGCGACCGGTCAGGAATGGCGTCTGCACAAAAAATCCGAACAGGAAGACCACCGGATAGAGCATCAGCAGAACGAGCATGTTCATTTTCCACGCCGCCGGAGGAGGCGTGCCGGCAGCGGGAACGGGAAACCACTGGTCGAAGCCGGTGCGGACGATACGGGCGTGAAATTCCTCGGTGAAGGGATTCGCGTCTTTCAATAGCTTCTGACGCTCCGGCGAGTCGAGCCAGGCCTGGAGATTGGCTTCGGTATCGAAGCGCAGGATCGCGAGCCAATCGTCCTGCACGCCGGGGACCGGCGGCTCGAAACGATAGCCTTGAAAGCCCGGCGCCTTCGACTGAGCGGCGGCGATCCGTTGCTCCCATGCGCGATATGCGAGCTCCTGGCCGGGCTTGATGCGGGTCGAAATGACGACCGAGACCGGCGAGGGCAGCACGCCGGCGTCGCCATCATTGACGATGTGGACGTCGTCCCGGCCGACCAGCATGTCGGCCGCGCCCTGAATGCGTTTGAGCCTCTGTTCCGAATTGAGCCAGGCGACGGCTGTTTCGGTGCTGGCAAACCGTTGCAGGATGACCCAATCCGCCTGTGCGGGTGGGCTCGGAGGCATCACGGTCTGTTTGATGAAGCCGGGAAACTGCGCGACGGTGCGACTGGTCTCTTCCTGCCAGCGGGCGAAGTTGCGCACGCTCTCCGGACGCACCCGCGTCTGCGTGACGATGGTCACGGGGCCTTTGATGGAACCATTGGCAGATGGCGATGCGTCGCCGGCCGTGCGCCCGCTTGTGCTCACGGCTGCTCGGCCAGCTTGCTGAAGATGCGGTCGGGCGTGAACGGCAGGTGCGGGAAACGCACCCCGGTCGCATTCGCCAGCGCATTCGCGATCGCGGGCGCGACCGGATTGATCGCGCACTCGCCCTGCGCCTTCGCTCCGAGCGGCCCGATCGTGTCGTAGGTATCGGCGAAGAACACCTCCGTGCGTGGCACGTCGGCGAAGGCCGGGATGCGATAGTTGCGCAGCTGCGGGTTCACCATGGTGCCGCCGTCGTAGACCATCTTCTCCGTGAGCGCCCAGCCGAATCCCATGGCGATCGAACCGTCGATCTGGCCGCGGCATTGCAGGGGGTTGATGAGACGGCCGATGTCGGCGGCATGCACGCTGTGCAAGATGCGGATCTCTGCGGTCACCCGATGCACCGCGAGCCGCACGCCCTGGACATTGAACGCAACCGTGCGCGGCGACAGGTAGGCCTTACGCTTGGCCTCGAAGCGGTGGCCGGCCTTGGTGCCGGCGACGTGGAGGTCGGTCAGCGCGATTTGCTGGTTTCCGCAGACCACCACGCCGTCGTCGAGACGGCAGTCGGCGGCGGCCACGCCGGTGTGACGGCTGGCGAAGTCGAGGATGTTGTCGCGCAAGGCTTTGGCCGTAAGATTCACCGCCTGACCGGCGACCACGGTGCCGGTGCTCGCGAACGTGCCGGTGTCGTACGGCGTCAGATCGGTGTCAGCGTTGATGATGGCGACGCTCTCTGCCCGTGCACCGAGCACCGACGCGGCGATCTGCCGGTGCGAGGTCACCGATCCGTTGCCCATCTCGGTAGAGCCGACCGCAAGGTGAAAGCTGCCGTCGGGCAGCAGCGTCATCTGCGCTCCCGAGCGATGCTCGGTGGGCGGGCCGCAATCCAGCATTGCCAGCGCGATGCCGGTGCCCTCCATCCAGTCATCTCCTGCGGGCTTGGGTGCGCCGCCGCCCGATGCCAAGGCCTTCTCGACGAGGTCGAGGCATTGGTCGAGGCCGTAGCTGCCGAAATCGACGTCGGAAGGGTCTTTCCAGACCGACTCGATCCAGTCGGTGGGCCGCACCATGTTCTTGCGGCGAATCTCGAATGGATTCATCCCGAGCAGCCGCGCCAGTTCGTCGATCGCACACTCGATCGCGAACGTCGTCTGCGACGAGCCGTAGCCGCGAAAGCCGCCGCCGGGGACCATGTTGGTGTAGACGGCGTAGCCGACCGCCTTCTTGTTGGCGCACCGGTAAGCCGCCATCGGGCTGCCGAGCGAGGCGGCGAGCGTCTCGCTGGCGTGTCCGCCATAGCCGCCGGTGTTGGAGACGACGTGAATATCGATCGCGGTCAGCGTCCCGTCGCGTTTGGCGCCGAGCTTCACCCGCGTCGTCATCTGATGCCGCGTGGTCGCGCCGATGAACTGTTCTTCGCGGGTGAACTCCCACTTCACCGGCCGCCCGGTCTTGAGCGTGGCGAGCAGGCAGAGGTCCTCGGAGATCATCTCCTGCTTGCCGCCGAACCCCCCGCCGACGCGCTCGGTGAAGACGTGCAGGTCGCGCGCGCGCAGGCCGAAGATGTGGCAGAGCTTCTGCCGCACCACGAACGGTGCCTGCGAGCTGGTGCGGATATGCAGCCGCCCGTCATCGCCGCGCCAGGCAATCGACCCATGCGTTTCAAGATGGACGTGCTGAACGCGCGAGGTGGAGTAGGTCATCTCGTGTACGGCGTCTGCGGCCTTGAGGCCGTCCGCCACGCTGCCGACCTCGCCGTGGATGTCGACGAAGATGTTGCGTCTCTCCTCTCCACCCTTCTCGTGCAGGATCGGCGCTTCGGGTTCCATTGCCGCGACCGGATCGAACACCGCGGGCAATATCTCGTAAGTGACGTCGAGCAGGCGGCAGGCCTGTTCTGCGGCGGCCTCGCTCTCGGCGACGACGGCGGCGATCCGTTGGCCGACGAAACGCACAACGTTGTCGAGAACGTAGGTATCGTCGGGGTCGACCAAGTGGTCTTCGTGAAGCGCGGTACTAAAGAGCCGGCGCGGAACGTCCTCCCAGGTGAATATCTCCACCACTCCCGGCACCGCCATCGCCCGCTCGCGGCCGATGGCGAGGATGCGGGCGTGGGCGTGCGGAGAGCGCAGCACCTTGAGGTGCAGGAGCCCTTCCATCGCCACGTCCATGGTGTAGCGTGCCCGGCCGGTGACGATCCCCTCGGCGAACGGATTCGGGACGCTCGTGCCGCAGGCTTTGCCGGCGACATCCTCCTCGATCTCGGTCACGCCGGCAAACGCGTCGCCGATCGAGCGATAGCCGGTGCACCGGCACAGGTTGCCCTTGAGCGCATGCGGCAGGTCCGCCCGCTGCTCTTCCGTTAGCGCGGCCGCTGTCATGATCATGCCGGCGGCGCAGAATCCGCACTGGAAGGCCTGCGCATTCAAGAAGGCTTGCTGCATCGGATGCAGCGCACCATCCTTCGCCAGTCCTTCGATCGTGGTTACTTCGCGCCCGGCGGCGCGGAAGGCCGGCATCAGGCAGGAATGAACGGGCACGCCGTCGAGCCACACGGTGCAGGCGCCGCAATCGCCGGCGTCGCAGCCTTTCTTGACGCCGAACACGCCGCGATCGCGCAGGAAGGTGCGCAGGCATTGTCCCGGGGCGGGCTCGGCGGAAAGCAGCTTGCCATCGACCTTGTAGTTCGTCCGGGCATCGACGGAGCCGGCGCGATGCGCATCCGCAACCTCGGCATCTTTCATTTGCGCGCTCCGGGTTGCGCCAGTTCGGCGCGGATCTGCTCAGCGAAATACCGGGTGACCTCGCGCTTGTAGGCGGCCGAACCGTGGACGTCGTCGAAGTATGCGTCGGCGGGGATGTGCTCGTCGATCATGCGCCGCAGCTCTGTTGCGGATGGTGGCTGTTTGAATCGCAGTTGGATCGGCCGTGGCGTCGCCGCGGTGATGGTGATCAGGAGATCGTCGCCGGCCGCGCTTTGCGTACCGATCAACAGCGCCGCCGAGCGCCCGAGATGCGTGAGCGACGCGTGACGAAACGCGAAGCGCTTCGATAGCGCCGATGCCGGCAGGTGAATGCTGCGGAGCAGCTCTCCCGGTTGGAGAATGTTGGCGTGATTTCCGGTCACGAAATCGATCGAGGGGATTTCGCGCGCCGCCGCCGTGCGCGGCCACAGGGTATAGGTGGCTTCGAGCGCGACCGTCAGGGAGATCATCGGCCCGGCCGGCAGCGACATGCAGATGTTGCCGCCAACCGTTGCCGCGTTCCAGATTTTGAACGACGCCAGGAAGGCGTTGCAGCAGTCCCGCACGACCGGCAACGCGTGCCAGTCGGAGGGACCGACGAACCGATAGAGCTCCGCGACGGTGCACGTCGCTGCGATGTCGAGACCGGCGCCGGTGGACTGCAGCGCCGGCCAGTTCAACTGATGAAGGTCGATGAGCGTGTCGGTGGAGACCTGCGGCTCCGAGAACAGCCAGGTGCCGCCGGCAAGCCATGCGTAGCCATCGCGCCATTGCGTGATCTGATCCGCAGACGTCGGGCGCTTCACCTCAGCGATGGTGTTGAGGTTCATGCTGCGCTCCCTTTGCGAGCTATCCGGCAGGCAAGCCGGATCGCTTTGCGATCCGGCTACCGAGGCTGGCCGGCAAGGCGGTCACGGCAGGTCGGCGAGGGAGGTGGGCCCCGGTCCGGGCGTGATCAGTGTAGGCCACTGATTGGAGCCGAACGGCACGGTGGGCGGCAGGAACGGCTTCATGCCACGCTTGTCCGCCTCGGCGATGATCGCGGCGCGGGCATCGCCCCCCATGAGTTCATAGTCCATCAAGTGGTAGTTGCCGAAGAACAGCGATCCGACCGAACGGTCGCCGATGATGCGAGTGAGCGAGTCGAGCATGTCGTCCGGTGTCGTCGTGAACGAGATGGTCTCGATCAGCATCAGCCGATTGTTGACGGCCTCCGGCCCGAAGAACTGCGCCAGGACGCTGAACAGGATGTTGTTCTGGCGCGCCACGTAGATGGTGTTGCTGGCTGCATAGGTTTTGTCCCAGTCGGCGCCGAGCATCGTCTTCCACTCGCCGATCACCGACATCCAATGGGCGACCTGGGTCTGCGCCGCCCACGCAATATCCTTCTTGAGATAGGGCCCCTGCTTCTTGGAGAAGGCGGCCAACGCGGCAAAGGAGATGGATCCCTTCGCCACGCAATCGTCCATGAACGCGAGGTTGTTCTCTAGGATGATGCGATTGTTCTCGCGCCAGTCCGCCGGCATCGGCGTAAGGTCGAGGCCGTCGAGCGCGGATTTCATCCGGCTGCGATAGGCGAGCATGGCACCGCGCCAGGATTGATCCGCGGGATTGTCGAGGTAGGGACCCACGACCTGGGTCAGCGCCATCGTGCTGTGGCCGATGGATTTCAGCAATTGATAAACGACGGGGACGGAGGGCGCTTCGAGCGGGGCCATGCCCGGCCGGTAGAGAATGAACCGCCCGCCTGCCCCCGAGAACAGGCCGAGGATCACGGGGTGCTTGCTCAGGATATTTCGCTTGAAGACCTGGGCTGCGTCGCCGTAGAGCTCGAACATCCCGGTGTTGAGCGCCAACACGTTATTGGTCGCCGTCTGGGCGGGCGTTGAGTCCGTGCGACCGGCGATGGGCGCCATGAATGACGGCAACTCTTGGGCCGTCGCCGCCGTGCCCAGTGCCGCCAGGATGATGGAAGCCGCCGCCACGCGGGCGTAGTTCATGACCGACTCAGTTCGCATGGATGTCCTCTCTGGAATGCTGTCGATCAGCTCGTGAACGCGCAACAAATCATGCAGCGAGGCCGACCAGCTCGCCCGCGTTGGTTTTCATGAGCAGACTCAGCGCACATGGTTGGTGGCCAGGTGACGAAATTTCCTCAAACCCGACCGATATGTGCCCGATCCCGCGACCAGGTGGCAGCCGCGTGCGCCGGCCTGCCCCAGCGCAGGAGACGACGACGAAGATCGAACTCTTGCAATCCTTATAGCCCATAAGTTTACGGGAGTGCTAGGCCGTAGGGGTCGGCTGGGCGTGCGCTGGCCGGTTGCCGCGGCTCAGCGGAGCGTCCGCTCCATCAAAGCTTGATCCGCAGGACTTGGGCGAGTTCGCCGATGATGCCGCGGCGGAACAGCAACACGCAGACGACGAAGATCATGCCTTGGACCACGAATACCCATTGCCCCATCGTGGTCAGGAAATTCTCCAACGTGACGATGAAGAATGCACCCACGACCGGCCCGAACAAGGTGCCGAGGCCGCCGACCAGCGTCATCAGAATGACCTCGCCCGACATCGGCCAGTCGACATCGGTCAAGGAGGCAAGCTGAAAGACCAGGGCCTTGGTCGCACCGGCCACCCCTGCGAACGTGGCGGAGAGCACGAAGGCGAGGAGCTTGAACCGCTCGGTCTTGTAGCCGAGCGAGATGGCGCGGGCCTCGTTCTCGCGAATCGCCTTGAGCACTTCGCCGAAGGGCGAATTGATGATGCGGTAGATGAGCAGGAAGCAGCCCAGGAAGATCACCAGCACGGTGACATACATGTTGGTCTGGTCGGCCAAGTCGATGAAACCGAACAGCTTGCCGCGCGGCACCGCTTGAATGCCGTCCTCGCCGTGGGTGAACGGCGCCTGGATGGCGAAGAAGTACATCATCTGCGCCAGAGCGAGGGTGATCATGGCGAAATAGATGCCTTGCCGGCGGATCGCGAGCGCGCCGACGATGGTGCCGAGCCCGGCGGCGGCCACGGTCCCGCACGCGATCGCGAGTTCCGGCGGGAAGCCCCAGACCTTGGCGGCGTGAGCGCAGACATAGCTCGCCCAACCGAAGAACAAGGCATGGCCGAACGACAGCAGGCCGACATAGCCGATCAGCAGGTTGAACGCGCAGGCAAACAACGCGAAGCACAACGCCTTCATCAGGAATACGGGATAGGCAAACATCGGCGCCACGATGAGGGCGCAGACCATCAAGAAGAACGCCACTGCCTCGCTCTGCGAGCGCCACGTATGCGCCACGCTCGGTTCGGCGGCGCGATGCACGTTACGTGGCCCTTCCGAACAGGCCGGCGGGCCTGATCAACAGCACGATCGCCATGATGATGAAGATGACCGTGTTGGATGCTTCGGGAAAGAAAACTTTGGTCAGCCCTTCGATGATGCCCAGCCCGAACCCGGTCACGATCGCTCCCATGATCGAGCCCATGCCACCGATCACGACCACGGCGAACACCACGATGATCAGGTTCGCCCCCATTTGCGGACTGACGTTGTAGATCGGCGCCGCCATCACGCCTGCCAGCGCCGCGAGCGCAACGCCAAATCCATAGGTCAGCGTGATCATGCGCGGCACGTTGATGCCGAAGGCGCGTACCAGTGTCGGATTCTCGGTCGCGGCGCGCAGGTAGGAGCCGAGCTTGGTGCGCTCAATCACGAACCAGGTGGTGAGGCACACGGCGAGCGAAAAGACCACGACCCAGGCGCGGTAGTTCGGCAAGAACATGAATCCGAGATTCTGCCCGCCTTGCAGCGCCGGCGGCACGGAATAGGGCAATCCCGACGAGCCGAAGAAATTGCGGAAGGTGCCTTCGAAAATAAGCGCGAGGCCGAACGTAAGCAGCAATCCGTAGAGATGGTCGAGCTTATAGAGCCATTGCAGAAACAGCCGCTCGATGATGATGCCGGTGATCCCCACCGCGATGGGGGCGATGACGATCGCCCACCAATAACCTATCCCCGCATATTGCAGCAGGAAGAACGCCGTGAACGCGCCCAGCATGTACTGGGCGCCGTGGGTGAAGTTGATGATGTTGAGCATGCCGAAGATGACGGCAAGCCCCAGGCTGAGGAGCGCGTAGAACGAGCCGTTGATGAGCCCGATGAGCAATTGCCCGAACAGGGCCTGGGAGCTGATGCCGAACAGTTCGAACATGGCGGATCACCGTTGGCCGGAGAACGGACGGCTCCGTTCTCCGGCGTGGCGAAGTCGTCGGATCAGCTCTTGACCAACGGGCAACCGCCTTCGGCCAGCGGGCGGAACGCTTCCTCTGCCGGGATGGTGGCGCGGACCTTGTAGTAGTCCCATGGCCCCTTCGACTCGGCCGGCTTCTTCACTTCGAACAGATACATCGGATGGATCTTGCGACCGTCGGCGCGCACTGTTCCCTTGCCGAAGAGTTTGTCGTCGGTCGGCATCTCTTTCATCTTGGCGACGACGGCCTTGCCGTCGGCGTCGCTCTTGAGCGCCTCGACCGCCTTGAGATAGTGCGTGACCGCCGAGTAGACGCCGGCATGCACCATGGTGGGGTGGACGCCCTTGTCCTGGGGCGCAAATTTCTTCGCAAATTCGCGATTGGCGTCGTTCATGTCCCAATACCAGGCTTCCGTCATGATCAGGCCCTGGGCGGTCTTCAGCCCGAGGGCATGCACGTCGGTGATGAAGGCGAGCAGCGCGGCGAGGTTCTGACCGCCCTGCGTAATGCCGAACTCCGAGGCCTGCTTGATCGAGTTGATGGTGTCGCTGCCGGCATTGGCGAGCCCGATGATCTTCGCCTTCGAGGCCTGCGCCTGCAGCAGGAAGGACGAGAAGTCGGTGCCGGGGAAGGGATGACGCACCTTGCCTACGACCTTGCCGCCGTTCTTCTCGACGACCGCCGCCGTGTCACGCTCGAGCGCGTGACCGAAGGCGTAGTCGGCGGTGAGAAAGAACCAGGTGTCGCCGCCGGTCTTCACGATCGCCTTGCCGGTGCCGTTGGCCAGCGCCCACGTG
>DASSJW010000946.1:0-2906 GCA_035690995.1 Xanthobacteraceae bacterium | reverse complement strand
CGAGCTATCAGGCGGCGCACGACTGCTATCGCTCGCCGGAATATCAGGCCGCGATCGCGTTGCGCAAAGACAACGCTACGGCCGACATCATCGTTATCGAGGGCTACGACGGCCCGCAGTCGTAGCGATTCCGGCGCTTGTCGCCTCCAACAACAATAGGTCGGAGGCAGGATATCCATGCAGTGTTCGCGCGCCATGCGCCGGGTCGGCGCGTGGCGGCAGGTCTTGTGCCGGCGATGGTCGCGACATGGGCCGCGGAGCGCGCAATCCCCCCGAGCAGCGGGCAGATCGCGGCGACCGGGCGGCTGCGAGTCCGCCGTGGGGATGGGGTCGCGGTCAGAATTCGTGATTTGACTCGTGTTACCCGAATCTTGTATGTTTCCAGCATCATCCAAAACTGCGCATGACGCCTGGACGGATCGCCGCTCCGGGCTTTTTGCAGCGCGGAAGCAACGCGCATGGTCGATCGAGTCATTCGCTTCTCAGGGGCCGCGTGGCAACAGCGGTCCATTTTGGCGAAACGAACCCACGTTGCAAAAACGCAACAGTGGCCGATCGGTCGAGCCGCGGGAATGTAACGGCTGATCGGCTGCTCGATCCCAGCGCGCGCCATGCGATTGCTTTCCTTCGCATGGCCAGCCCGTTATACCCGCGCCAGTTGGCGGGAGAGAGCTGATGTCCGACATGCGGTTGATCGTGGCCGGCGCTGGCGGGCGCATGGGGCGCACGCTCATCCATGCCATCGTGGCCATGGACGACGCGGTCCTCGCGGGCGCGGTCGAGGCGCCAGGGTCAGCGGTGATCGGCCGCGATGCCGGTGAGCTTGCGGGGCTGGGCAAGAACGGCGTGACCGTGACCAGCGACGTCGAGCCGCTGCTCGCGCAGGCCGACGGGCTGCTCGATTTCACCGTGCCGGCCGCGACCATTGCCTTGGCCGAACTCACGGCGCGCCAGGGCCTGGTGCATGTCATCGGCACCACCGGACTAAACGGCGAGGACGAAGAGCTGATCGAGGAAGCCGGCAAGCGGGCGGTGATCGTCAAGTCCGGCAACATGAGCTTGGGGGTCAATCTGCTGGCGGCCTTGGTCAAGCGCGTGGCGAAGACGCTCGATGACGATTTCGATATCGAGATCCTCGAAATGCACCACAACAAAAAGATCGACGCGCCGTCCGGGACGGCGCTGATGCTGGGCCGCGCGGCGGCCGAGGGCCGCGGCATCGACCTCGACCAGCACTCGCAGCGCGGCCGCGACGGCCACACCGGCGTGCGGTGCGCCGGCGATATCGGCTTCGCCTCGCTGCGCGGGGGCTCGGTGGTCGGCGATCACACCGTGATTTTCGCCGGCCCGGCCGAGCGCATCGAGCTCGTGCATCGGGCGGAGGACCGCATGATCTTCGCCCGCGGAGCGGTGCGCGCGGCGCTATGGGCGCGCGGGCAGAAGCCGGGAATTTATTCGATGGTCGATGTGCTGGGTCTGCGCGACATCTAGTGGTCCGATTCCGAAGTTCGCCCGCGCTCGCGGCACGTTACGATGCGAACTTCGGAATCTAAGGACCACTAGCAACTCTATGATTCTAGTGCTCCTTTTGAATCCGAAGTTCGCGATTGAACTTGCCGCGCGATGTGCGCGAACTTCGGGTTCGGGGCACTAGGCGTTCGAGGTCGGGCGACGCAGCAGCGACACCCCGGTCATCTCCGCTGGCTGCGGCAGGTCCATCAACTCGAGCAAGGTGGGCGCGATATCGGCGAGCCTCCCGTCGGCCAGCGACGCGTTGCCGCCCCCCGTCAACAGGACCGGCACCGGATTGGTGGTGTGGGACGTGTGCGCGCCGCCGGTGTCGGGATCGCGCATCATCTCGCAGTTGCCATGGTCGGCGGTGACGAGCAACGCGCCGCCGGTTCTGCGGATTGCCTCCGCGATGCGCCCGAGCCCGGTGTCGACGGTCTCGACCGCCTTGACCGCGGCCGCCAGGTTGCCGGTGTGCCCGACCATGTCGGGATTGGCGTAGTTCAACACGATCAGGTCGTAGCGGCGGGATCCGATGGCCGCCACCGCCTTGTCCGTCAATTCGGGCGCCGACATCTCGGGCTGCAGGTCGTAGGTCGCGACCTTGGGCGATGGCACCATGATGCGATCCTCGCCGGGATAGGGCTCCTCCTCGCCGCCGTTGAGGAAATACGTGACGTGCGGATATTTCTCGGTCTCGGCCATGCGCAATTGCGTGCGTCCGGCCGCGCCGACCACTGCGCCGAGAACGTTGGCCAGGTTCTCCGGCGGAAAGATCGTCTGCAGGAACGCATCCAGATGCTCGCTGTATTGCGTCATGCCCACGGCCGCCGCCAGGTGCAGGACACGGCTGCGGGCAAAGCCGTCGAACGCCGGATCGAGCATCGCGCCCAAAATCTCGCGCACGCGGTCCGCCCGGAAGTTGAAGCAAAGCACGCCGTCGCCGTCATGAATGCCGCGATAGTCGCCGACCACTGCGGGCGGCACGAACTCGTCGCTGAGGTCGTGCGCATAGGCGTCGGCGATCACTGCGTCGGCGTCGGGGAAGCGCGGCCCTTCGGCCTCCACGATGGCGCGATAGGCCCTGACCACGCGCTCCCAACGCTTGTCGCGATCCATGGCGTAGTAGCGGCCGCTGACCGTCGCGACCGGTACCGATGGCGGCAGCGCATTGACCAGGCGCACGAGGTCGTCCCGGGCCGAGCGCGGCGGCGTGTCGCGACCGTCGGTAAAGGCATGCACCACGGTTGGCAGCTTCGCCCGCGTAAGGATTTCGGCGAGCGCGGCCGCGTGATCCTGATGCGAGTGCACGCCGCCGGGCGATACCAATCCCATGAGGTGGCAGGTGCCGCCGGTTTCGCGCAGGCGTTGGATCAGGGCCTGCATTGCCGGCGCGC
>DASSJW010000945.1:0-6767 GCA_035690995.1 Xanthobacteraceae bacterium | reverse complement strand
CTTCTTCAATAAAGACCCGGTTCAGTCGAACTTGGGCATCGAACGGGTTTGGCCGGACGAGCAACGGCTGTTCTTCGACGAGATGGCGGCAAGCCGGGATGCGTGGGACGTCAGTTTCTGCTGCGGGTCATGCTCGATCCTGCGCAGGCAGGCGATCGACGCGATCGGAGGGATCCCGACCGTGTCAATCACCGAGGACCTGCTCACGACCCCTGCGATGCTGAACAAAGGCTACAAGACGCGCTATTTGAACGAGCGGCTTTCGATGGGGCTGGCCGCAGAAAATCTCAGAGGCTACTTCATTCAGCGCAGCCGCTGGTGCCGCGGGGGAATCCAGACCCTGTTCGTGCGCAACGGACCCATTCGGGGGCCCGGTCTCGATCTCTTTCAGCGCCTCATGTTCATCCCACTGAGCTGGTTGATCCAGTACGTGGTCCGTTTTTCCATTTTGATCGTGCCGCCGATCTATCTCTGGACCGGCGTTGCGCCGCTCTATTTCACCAGCATCTCGGATATCATTTACTACCAGCTGCCGGTCCTGCTCGCTTACTTCTTCCTCATGCTGTGGATCACCCCGACGCGATATTTGCCGATCGTGTCGAACGCCGTCGGGGCATTCTCCACGTTTCGCCTCCTGCCCACCGTGATCGCGACCTTGATCAGACCGTTCGGGACCCCCTTCAAGGTCACGCCAAAGGGTAGCGCGGCCGAACAAAACGAGTTCGACGCCTACACGTTCGCATGCATCGCGACCCTGATCGCGCTCACCGCGCTCGGGGTCATCATCAATCTCGTTCCCGAATGGTCGCCAATAGTCAAAGGCGAGTTCTCGATCGTGGCGATGTTCTGGGCTGCCGCCAACATCGTCGTGCTCGTCATCGCCGCCCTTATCTGTTTTGAAAAGGCCCGCCCCGCGGTTGATAGTTTTTCCATTGGCGAACCGGCCCAGGCTCGCTTCGCTGGGCGATCTCTTCCGGGACGGCTCGTCAGCCTGTCTCTCGACTCCGGCATCGTGGAGTTTCGGCAGGACCTGCCGATCGGCATCGGCGAGGAAGTCCTGGTCGAAGCGGCCGGTTTTCCTCTCCTCCCGTCCCGCGTGGAGACGATCGACCAACAGCGGGAGGGACACATCTCCGTCCGGTTCAAGCACAGCTTGGACCCGGCGGCACACGATCGTCTGATCGTGAAGCTGTATACAGGAGACTACTCGCACGACATCCCGCGGCTCGATACGCCGGCGATCGTCGGCGGGTTGTGGAAGCGGGCTTTTGGTCGGGTTACCCAGAATCCTTAGCCCGGCGCCCCTCGCCGTCTCGCAGCGGTGTGAGAGCAACCTCGCTAATTGCTGGACTCATCTCGATTGCCGCCGCGACAGCGGAGTCGGTCCGCCCGCTCTCCGCGCGCCACCGACTCGGGCGTTTCCGCGGGATTCGATAACTTCGCTATCGGCAGCAGGCGCCTGCGCGAGTCACCTCACGCCGATCAGATCGATCTCGATGAGCGCGTCCTTGACCAGGAGGCCGGTCGTCCCGACCGTCGTGCGCGGGGGCGGGACCTTGAAGTATTTCTTCCACACCTCATCGAAGCCGTTGAAGTATTTGAGATCGGTCAGGAAGACCTGGGCCTTGACGATCTTGTCCAGGCTGCTGCCGGCGGCCTTAAAGGTGCGCTGGAGATTTTTCATGACGTATTCGGTCTGCAGCTTGATGTCGGAGCCGTAGTAGGGAAACGCCTCGTGGCGCCGCGCCTCCGGCGCGATTCCCGTCACAAAGTCGCTCGGGAGCTGGCCGGCGGCGAAGACATGGTTGCCGATCACGAACGCTTCCGAGTAGTTCGCCAGCGGCTTCGGGCCGCTCGATGACACGATCTCGTGCTTGAGGCCCGATCGCGGCACGTAGCCGATGAGGTCGATCTCCACCAGCGTGTCGCGCACCAGCAGCCCTGTCGTTCCGACGGTCGTGCGCGGCGGCGGGACTTTGAAATAGCTCTTCCAGACCTGGTCGAAGCCGGCGAAGTCGTCGAGATCGGTGAGGAAGACCTGCGCCTTCACGACATGCTCGAGCGAGGAGCCGGCGGCCTCGAACGTCCGCTTGAGGTTTTTCAGGACGTAGTCGGTCTGCAGCTGGATGTCCGAGCCATAGAACGGAAAGTTCGCGCGCTTGCGCGCCTCGGCCGGAACACCGGTCTTGAAATCGCTGGCGAGCTGGCCGGCGGCAAAAACGAGATCGCCCACCCGGATCGCCTCGGAATAGTTCGCCAAGGGTTTCGGATTGTCTGATGTCACGACCGCGTGCTTGCGATCCGCGCCGGGGACGTAGCCGATGAGATCGATCTCGATCAGCGTGTCCTTGACCAGGAGGCCGGACGTTCCGACCGTCGTTCGCGGCGGCGGCACCTTGAAATATTCGCGCCACACTTCGTCGAACTCCGCGAAGTCGTTCAAGTCGGTGAGGAAGACCTGAGCCTTGACGACGGAGTCGAGAGAGGAACCGGCGGCCGCGAACGTCCGCGCCAGATTCTTCAGGATGAAGTGGCTCTGCAGCTTGATATCCGAGCCGTAGAAGGGAAAGTTCGCGTGCTTGCGTGCTTCGGGCGGCACGCCGGTCTTGAAGTCGCTGGCGAGCTGGCCGGCGGCAAAGACGATGCCATCGGCAAGCGTTGCTTCCGAATAGTGCGCCAGCGGTCGCGGATTGTCCGACGTGATCGTCTTGACGTCCGTCATGGTAACCTCCCCGGAGACATTGAAACGGCCGGACGCCCGCGCCACCGCGGGGCGGCCGGATCTTTGATCGTTAGTTCTGCACCGCCATGTTGCGGGCGTTGGTCTCCTTGCCGTCCACGATCTTGACGACGTGGGTGACCAGCAGCGGATCGCCCTTCTCATCGAACTTGAACGGCCCGCGCACGCTCTCGAAGCTCAGGCCGGCGAGCGCGTCGCGGACCGCGGCGCGATCCTCCTTGCCCGCCTTTTCGATCGCCAGCAAAGCGAGCGTGACCGCATCGTACGCTTCCGCCGCGTAGGCATCGGGCACGCGGCCGAACGCTTTCTGGTATTTGTCCATGAAGGTTCGGGCGGCGGGGATATCCGCGCCGGTGGCCACGCTGAAATGCGTGGTGAAATATACCCCGTCGACGGCGGGGCCGCCGAGCTCGATGTATTTGGGCGTGGCGACACCGTCCGAACCGAAGCGGACGAGATTGAGGCCGGTCTGCACGTACTGCTTGGCGATAAGCGCCCCCTCGGTATAGCGCGACCACTCGATCATGGCCTGGGCCGGGCTGGCCTTGATGCGGCCGAGCTGCGCCGTGAAGTCGATGTCGCCGCGGGTGTAACGTTCGTCGGCAACGATCTCGAAGCCGTATTTCTGGCCCGCGGCCTTGAAGGCCTCGAAGCCGCCGCGGCCGAAATCGTCGTTGACGTACAGGAAGGCGAACTTCTTCAGCTTGGGGAATTTCTCGTTGATGAAGCCCGCAAGGTCGGCGACCAGCTTGGTGTCGGGGACGGGCGAGCGGAACACCCACTTGTTGCCCTGGGTGGTGATGCGCTGCGCGGTGCCGGCGACCACGATCTGCGGCGTCTCCGACTGGCGGCTGACCTGCGAGGCCGCGAGGCTCGCCGGGCTGCTGATGCTCCCGATGGTGATCAGGACCTCGTCGCGGGAGATCAGGCGTTTGGCGACGTTCACGGCCTCTTCCGGCTTGCCGGCGTCGTCGCCGTAGACGACCTCGACCTTCTTGCCGCGGATGCCGCCGGCGTCGTTCTTCTCCTTGACCGCAAGGTCGACCGCCTCCTTCTCGCTCGATCCCATGGCGGCCGCGTCGCCGGTGAGCGGGCCGAACACGCCGACCTTGATGGTCTGGGCGGACGCGGGCGGCACGGCGGCCGCCGTGAGCAGTGCGGCTATGCATAGGGATGCTAAACTCAGCGCACGCATCGTCGGATCTCCTGTGGTTGGGGTTGCGGGGATTCAAGGCGCCGCCGGGTGAGCGGCCGGCGGATTCGTTGTTGAAGGCGTTTCGAACTCCCAATCCTCCTGGCCGAGGTAGCTCGCCCAGACTTGCGGATTCTGCAGCAGGCGCGCGCTCGAATCGGCGAGCACGATGTTGCCGGTCTCGATCACGTAGCCACGCGTCGCGAGCGTCAGCGCCAGCTCGGCGTTCTGCTCCACCAAGAGCACCGTCACGCCGTCGGCGCGAAAATGCTCGATGGCCTTTGCCACTTCCTCGATCACGATCGGCGCCAGGCCGAGCGACGGCTCGTCGAGCAGGAGGAGCACCGGTTGCGCCATCATCGCACGCCCGAAGGCCAGCATCTGCTGCTCACCGCCGCTGAGCGATCCCGCGAGCTGCCGGCGCCGTTCGTAAAGACGGGGAAACAGCGCGAACACCCGTTCGCGCGTCGACTTCTCCTTGCCGTGCGCGCGCGGCGAGTAGGCCCCCGCGGCAAGGTTCTGCTGCACCGTCAGCCGCGGAAAGACCCGGCGGCCTTCGGGCACCTGGATGATGCCGCGCGCGACGATGTCCTCGGGCGACAGCCCGGTGATGTCCTCGCCTTGAAATTCGATCGTTCCACCCGACGGCCGGACCAGACCCGAGATCGTCTTGAGCGTTGTCGACTTGCCCGCGCCGTTCGAACCGATGAGCGCGACGATCTCGCCCGCCTCGACCGCGATATCGGCGTCGCGCAGCGCGGTGACGGCGCCGTAGGCGGCGCTGACCTTGTCAAGGCGCAGCATGCGCAGCCTCGACCGCTTCGACCGGCTCCGGCCGCAGCCTTTGGTTGATGCCGCCGCCGAGATAGGCCTTGATGACTTCGGGATGCCGGCGGATCTCGGCAGGCGTCCCGTCCGCCAGGCGCCGGCCGTAGTTGAGCACCGTGATGCGGTCGCAGGTCGGCATCACGACGTCCATGTGATGCTCGACCAGCATGATAGTGACGCCGCGCGCCCGGATCGCCCGGATCAGCTCGACCAGGCGGCGGCATTCGACACGGTTGAGGCCGGCGGCCGGCTCGTCGAGCAGCAGCAGCGCGGGCTTCGCCACGAACGCGCGGGCGATCTCGATGAGCCGTTGCATGCCGTGCGGCAGCGTCCCCGCCGCGACGTCCGCGACGTGCAGGAGACCGACGAAATCGAGCGCCTCCCGGGCGCAATCCACGATCGATTGCTCCTCGGACTTCTGGGCCGGCGTATGCAACAGAGCGTGCCGGAGCTCGCAGCGGGTCTGGCCGTGCATGCCGACCATCACGTTCTCGAGCACGCTCATCTCGCGAAAGAGCTTGAGGTTCTGAAACGTCCGGCGGATGCCGGCCCGCGCCCGCCGCTCCGCCGGCCAGCGCGTGATGTCGCCGTCCTGGAAGCGGACCCGGCCCGCCGTCGACGGCAGGTGGCCCGAGACCAGGTTGAGCAGGGTCGTCTTCCCCGCCCCGTTCGGCCCGATCAGCCCGTGCACCGAACCCCCGGCGATCTCCATGTCGACGGCGCTGACGGCGACGAGACCGCCGAAATGCCGCGACAGGGCGGAGATCGTGAGAAGAGCCGACATCACACGCCCGGCGCCGCTGCTTTGGCCGATGTCCGGCGTTGCCATGATCCGCGGACACGCGCGAACAGATCGACGATCAGGCCGGCCAACCCGCGGTTACCGGTCCCCATCAGGACGATCACCAGAAAGCCGAACAGGATCAGCCGGAGCTCGCCGGACGAACGCAGAAGCTCCGGCGCGAGCACCACAATGACGGCGCCCAGCGCCGCCCCGGGCAGGCTGCCCAGTCCGCCGATCACGACCATGATCAGGATGTCGATCGACTTCAGGAAGGTGAAATCGTTGGGGTTCAGATAGCGCGAATGGTAGGCATAGAGGCCGCCGGCGATGCCCGCGGTCAACGCCGCCACCAGGAAACACTTGCTCTTGTAGACGCTGACCGAGATGCCGCTTGCGCGCGCGGCTTCCTCGTCCTGCGAGATCGCCACCAGCGCGCGTCCGAAGCGCGAACGGACGATGCGGTCGAGCGCGATAAAGACCGCGGCCGCCACCACCAGGCAGACGTAGTAGAACGCCGCCTCGCCGCCGAGGTTGACCCCGAACAATGTCGGCAGCGGAATATCCATCATGCCGATGCTGCCGCCCGTCAGCCAATCCTCGTTGAGCATGACCAGATGCACGATGATGCCGAAACCGAGCGTCGCGACCGCGAGGCTCGACCCCTTCAAGCGCACGATCGGAATAAGGAGCAGGCTGGCCACCGCCGCCGCCAGGCCACCGCACAGGATGGCGAAAATGAAAGGGGCTTTCCACGATATGGCAAGATTGGCGGTGGTGTAGGCGCCGATGCCGTAAAACGCCCCCTGTCCCAGCGACAGGACGCCGGCCATGCCGACGAGCAGTTGCAGTCCCATCGCGAGAACCGCGCCGATCAGCGCGAGGCTGAGCACATGCAGCCAGTAGGAATTGTGCTGAACGAGCGGAACGGCGCAAAGGAATGCCACGACGACGAAACGGGCGATCACGGAGATCGTCATGTCAGACCTGGCGGCCCGCTCTGGCGAACAGGCCCATCGGAGCGAACAGCAGGATCAGGATCAGGACGGTCATGCCGACGGCGTCCTTGTATGACGTGGAGATGAGCGTGCCCGAGAATGTTTCGATCAGTCCGAACAGCAGGCCGCCGACCATCGCGCCCGGCACGCTGCCCAGCCCGCCGAGCGTGGCGGCGACAAACGCCTTGATGCCGGTCGTGAAGCCCATGTTGAAGGAGGCGAAGAACA
>DASSJW010000944.1:0-5324 GCA_035690995.1 Xanthobacteraceae bacterium | reverse complement strand
GTAAGGCGCTCCGAGCACGAGAGCGGCCGCGACCAGGAGAGCGGCGACGCGCTTTGATGTCTGCATGCTCGCACGGATGTTCACGGCATCCTCCTCGGCCTTGCTGCCCGGTGTCTGCAGTCAGAGATGGGGAGAGTTCGTATTCGCCGCCGTGATCGCCGTCACATTTCCGCTGGTTGCACCAAAGCTCACGATGAGATGATCATGGAGCACGGCGCCAAGCGCAAACATGGCAAGCGCGGCCCCCGCCGGAAAATCACGTTGCGCTCGCAAGCAGCGTCGCCGGGGGTGCCATGACGCGGCTACGCGACCTCGTTCGCGGCGAGCGCAAGCCCGCCATCCAGCTTCCAGAGTGGCTGGATCGCCTGATATCGATCGGGATCGTTTCAACCGATCCGCTGGTGATCGAGCGCCAACGGTGCGTGAACGTTGCGGCATTTGCGGTCGCCGCAACTGCGCTGTCGCATCTGATCATCAATGCCGTTCACGACTTTCGCGGGCTCATCCTCGTCAACGCCGACAACATGTTCATGCTGGCCGTTTCGTTGCTGGTCCCGCGCCTGCATCGCCTCGGCGATCATGCCGGCGGCATCGCGCTGGTGCTCGCGGTGCTGTTCGGGCAAATGTTGATCGTGTGGTCGCTCGGTCTCGCCAGCGCGCTGCATATCTACTACACCCTCGGCGGCGCCATGTTGTTTTTCTTCGGGGTCGAAAACTGGCGTCTCTTCCTCGGCTTGTTCGGCCTATACGTGCTGGCGCTCGTGCTCGCGCTCAATCTCGCCCCGGTCGCCGGGCTGGTCATGCCGGAAGACCAGGCATTTCGCGACATGCTGTCGAGCCAGGCCATGATCAACACGGCCGCGATCATCGCGGCGCTCATCTTCTACGCCCTCTGGGACCGGGATCGCGCCAGAATCGCGCTGCAAGACGAGCATGCGCGCTCCGAGGCTCTGCTCGGCACGCTCATGCCGCAGGCGATCGCGGCGCGCTTGAAGTCGGGACGCGAAGCGCGCATCGCCGACAAGATCGACATGCTCAGCGTCATGTTCGCGGACCTCACGGGCTTCACGGCGGCGGCGCACGACCTTTCCCCCGAGGAGGTCGTGGACTTTCTCGACCGGCTGGTGCGCGCGCTCGATGAACTGTGCGAACGCCATGGGGTGGACAAGATCAAGACCATCGGCGACAGCTACATGGCGGCGGGCGGTTTTGACGGTCGCGCGAGCGCCGCCGCGGTCGCGGTCGGTCGGCTCTCGCTGGCGATGATGGAGGCGATCGAGCGCCAGCCGCCGCTCGGCCGCCGAAAGCTCAAGCTGCGCGTGGGCATCCACTGCGGGCCGGCGACGGCCGGGGTGATCGGCGACACGCGCTTTTCATACGATGTCTGGGGCGATGCGGTGAACACCGCATCGCGCATGGAATCCTATGGCGAGCCCGGCCGCATCCAGGTGAGCGAAGCATTCCGCGATCTGACCGGGGACGCGTTCGTGTTCGAAGAGCGCGGCGCGACCGAGATCAAGGGCCTTGGGGTGAGGACGACGTTCTTTCTCGTGGGCACTCCGGGCTGAGCAAGTCGCGCGGCTCGCGGAGCCCGGCATAGGGTTCGCCGCGCGGCTCCGCTCGCCCGCCAAAACGAAAGGGGCGGCTCCGCAGCCGCCCCTCCGATACCGTCCGGACAGGCCGGGCTTATTCGCCGCCGGCTGCCGCCTCGCGTTGCTGCTGATCCGCTTCGGCCTTCTGTTTGGCCTCGAGATCTTCGCCGGTCTCCTGGTCGACCACCTTCATGGAGAGGCGCACCTTCCCGCGCTCGTCAAAGCCGAGAAGCTTCACCTTCACCTTGTCGCCTTCCTTGACGACGTCAGTGACCTTCTGCACCCGGCGCTGCGCCAGCTGGCTGATATGAACGAGGCCATCCTTGGAACCGAAGAAGTTCACGAAGGCGCCGAAGTCCATCACCTTGACGACGGTCCCTTCATAGATGTGGCCGACTTCGGGCTCGGAGGCGATCGACTTGATCCAGTTGATCGCCGCCTTCATGGCGTCGCCGTTGGCGGACGCCACTTTCACGGTGCCATCGTCGGAGATGTCGATCTTGGCGCCGGTCTTCTCCACGATCTCGCGGATCACCTTGCCCCCCGAGCCGATGACTTCGCGGATCTTGTCGACCGGAATGTTGAACACCTCGATGCGCGGCGCGTGCTCGCCGAGCTGGTCCCGATGCTGGGTGAGGGCTTTCGACATTTCGCCCAGAATGTGCATGCGGCCATCCTTCGCCTGACCGAGCGCGACCCGCATGATCTCCTCGGTGATGCCGGCGATCTTGATGTCCATCTGCAGCGAGGTCACGCCGCGCTCGGTGCCGGCCACCTTGAAGTCCATGTCGCCGAGGTGGTCCTCGTCGCCGAGGATGTCGGACAGCACGGCGTGGCGTTCACCCTCGAGGATGAGTCCCATGGCGATGCCGGCGGTGGGGCGTTTGAGCGGGACGCCCGCATCCATCAGCGCCAACGAGGTGCCGCACACCGTCGCCATCGAGGACGAGCCGTTGGACTCGGTGATCTCCGAAACCACGCGCAACGTGTAGGGAAACTCGTGATGCGCGGGCAGGATCGGATGGATGGCGCGCCAGGCGAGCTTGCCGTGGCCGATCTCGCGCCGGCGCGGCCCGCCCATCCGGCCGGTCTCGCCGACCGAGAACGGCGGGAAATTGTAGTGCAGGAGGAACGTTTCCTTGTAGGTTCCTTGCAGCGCGTCGATCCACTGCTCGTCCTCGCCGGTGCCGAGCGTTGCCACCACGAGGGCCTGCGTCTCGCCGCGCGTGAACAGGGCCGAGCCGTGCGCACGCGGCAGTACGCCGACCTCGGAGACGATGGGGCGCACCGTCTTGACATCGCGGCCATCGATGCGGCGACCGGTATCGAGGATGTTCCAGCGCACGATCTTGGCCTCGATCGCCTTGAAGACGCCCGCGACCTGCTGCTTGCCATAGGGCGGGTTCTCCACGCCCTCCGGGCAGAACTGCGCCAGGACCTTGGCTTTCGCGGCATCGACGGCGCGATGCCGCTCCATCTTGTCCGCGATCGCATAGGCCGCGCGCAAATCCGGCTCGACCAGCGCCAGCATTTCCTTTTCGAGCGCCGCGTTATCAGCCACCTGCAGCTCGCGCGGCTCCTTCGCCGCCTTTTCCGCCAGCTTGATGATGGCATCGATCACGGGCTGGAAGTGGCGATGGCCGAACATCACGGCGCCGAGCATCACGTCTTCGCTCAGCTCCTTTGCTTCCGATTCGACCATCAGCACGGCGTCCTGGGTGCCGGCGACGACGAGGTCGAGTTGGCTCTCTCCCATCTCGTCGAGCACCGGGTTGAGGACGTATTCATTGTTGACGAAGCCGACACGCGCGGCGCCGAGTGGGCCCATGAACGGTGCGCCCGACAGCGTCAACGCGGCGGATGCCGCGATCATTGCCAGCACGTCGGGATCATTCTCGAGATCGTGCGAGAGTGTCGTCACGATCACCTGGGTCTCGTTGCGCCAGCCGGCGGCGAACAGCGGCCGTACCGGACGATCGATCAGTCGCGAGACCAACGTCTCCTTCTCGGTCGGCCGGCCCTCGCGCTTGAAATAGCCACCGGGAATGCGGCCCGCGGCGTAGAATTTCTCCTGGTAGTCGACCGTGAGCGGCAGAAAGTCGACGCCTTCTCGCGGTTCCTTGGCGGCGACTACGGTCGCGAGCACCTTCGACTCGCCATAAGTGGCGACGACTGCGCCGTCGGCTTGGCGCGCGATCTTGCCGGTCTCTAGGACGAGCTTGCGCCCTCCCCAGTCGAGCTCAACACGATGGATATCGAACATTGCGGTTGTCTTTCATGGTTTTTGCGGAAGGACAAAAGCCATGAGCAAGACGGCGAGAGGCTGCCGTCTGCGGTCGCGCCGCAGACCGGAACAGCATCCAGCGATCCTGCCATGGCCTTCGAACCTTCCATAGAACGGACGGGCGATCATTCGACCCGTCTCCCAAATCGGCAGCGTCCGGCGCTGCCGGATGAACAGCGGACTTAATCCGGTGTCCGCTTCAAAACGCGCGAACACGCCGCGCAAGTCCTCAGCGACGGATACCCAGCCGTTCGATCAACGACTTGTAACGCGCCGCGTCGATGCGGGCGAGGTAGTCGAGGAGCTGCCGGCGCTGGGATACGAGCTTGAGCAATCCCCGCCGCGAGTGATTGTCCTTGACGTGGGTTTTGAAATGCTCGGTGAGGCTGTTGATGCGCTCCGAGAGGATCGCCACCTGCACTTCCGGCGAACCGGTGTCGCCGGCTTTGGTCGCATAGGTCTTGATGACTTCGGCCTTGCGGCTCGTCGTTATCGACATCGGGGTGTCCCTTTCCTGTCGGGGTTTCGATCTGCGGCCGGGCCGGGATGTCGTCCAGCGCGGTCGCCACGTGTCATATGCGCGGCTTTAACGGCTTTTTCCGGCGAATGCCTGTCCTGGAACTCAATCCGGGGGGAAATCAATTCGCCGCGGAATACGCGTCAACAAAATCAGCGCGAATTCCAAGGCCATAGGGAACCCTATGGCCCGCTACGGGCGCAATATCCCAAAAGAGCCGTGGACGCCAGCAGAAATTGCCGGCGGTCGTGAACTCGCCAGCCCTGCGGGCCGGGATCGACCAGACCCGCCTTTGCCCGGTTTCTGAACCGACTCTTCACCGGGATACCGAAGGGGGAGCACACATTCGACCGGGATTGGCCCTGCAGACAATCCGGTGGAGGCTTCGCGCTAGGCCCGCGGCAAGTTGAAAATCCGCCGTGGGCGAAGCTCGCCCTTTTCGACCTGTGCCAGTGCCACGAGCCCGCCCTGGGCGGAGACCGAGACCCAGCCCTCCATGACCGGAGCGTCGCGCCCGCGCAGCAGCACCGCCTGCCCGCGGGCAAGCCGGCCGGCATCGGCCGAACTCACCCGTATCGTCGGCAATGCCGCCAAGCCGGCCTCGACTGGCAGAAGCGCGGCCGCTGCGATCCCGTGGTCATCGGGGGGCATGCGTTGCAACGTCTCCAGAGCGACGGCGTTCTGTTCGGCGAATGGGCCGACCGCGGTGCGGCGCAGCGCTGTGACATGTCCAAAGCAACCGAGCGCGCGGCCCATGTCGCGGGCGAGCGCCCGCACATAGGTCCCCTTGCCGCACTCAGCGGCCAGCACGCTATGATCGGGGTCGGGCGTCTCGACCAATTCAAGGTGATGGACCTCGATCGGACGCGGCGCGAGTTCCACCGCCTCGCCGTCGCGGGCCAGATCGTAGGCGCGCTCGCCGCCGATCTTC
>DASSJW010000943.1:0-2505 GCA_035690995.1 Xanthobacteraceae bacterium | reverse complement strand
GCCTGATCCTGCCAGCGCAGATATTTCGCCGAGTTGCCGAATTGCTCCCCCGACTGCTTCACGTCCGCGCCCATGATCTCGTAGGCCTTGGTCGGGTCGTTCTTGATCATCTCCAGCGCCTCGAAATAGCTCTTTGCCAGCGCCTTCACCGCCCCTTCATTTTCCGCGATGAATTTCGGCGTGCAGCCGAATGTGTCCATCACCATGGGATAGTCGAGCGTGGTGGCGATGATCTTGCCCGCTTCCGGTTTCGCGCGCACGGCCGAGAGATACGGCTCGTAGGTCATGGCGACGTCGTTCTGGCCGGCGATGAAGGCTTGCGCCGCCGCCGCCGGCTCCATGTTGACGACGGTCACGTCCTTGACCGTGAGGCCGTTCTTCTTGAGGAACCAGGCCAGCGTGAAATAGGGCGCGGTGCCCGGCGCCGACGCTGCAACCGTCTTGCCCTTCACGTCCTTGATCGCGGCGATGTTGTTGCGCACCGCCATGCCGTCGGCGCCATACGACTTGTCCAGCTGGAACAGCTGCGTGGTGGCGACGCCGTTGGCGTTCCACACGATCCAGGTCTCGACCGTGGTGGCCGCGCATTGGATATCGCCGGAGGCGATGGCGAGATGCCGGCTCGCCTGCGGAATCTTCTTGATGGTGACGTCGAGGCCATTCTTGGCAAAGATGCCGGCCTCCTTGGCGAGCGTGAGCGGCGCAAAGCCGGTCCAGCCGGACGTGCCGATGGCCACCTTGGTGCCCTGCGCGAATGCGGGCGCGGCCATGCAACAGGCAGCCAGCGCAGCCGCGACAATCCTGACCGGTGTCATGTTCTGCTCCATCCCAGACGTTTTTGCATGATTAATGCCAGCATGGTGATCGCGGCGAGTCAAATGCATGCGGCCCGCGTGCACTTGCGCGCGCGTTTCATCGCGGGCCACGCAAGCAAAAAGGGCCGCCCCGCTGGAGCGGCCCCTCACGTTCTACGCCTCGCGTGTCGGCGCCGGGCGACTTACCCGACGTAGGCGACGCGTTCCTGCGCTTGCGCTTCGGCGGCAGTGGTGGGCTGCGCGGGAAGCTGAAGCACGGTGGCCTCTTGGCCTTCGATAAGCTCGGTCAGGAGGACCATCTGCCCATCCGGAAATTCAAGGGCGTCGTGGTGCACGCGCGGTTGGTCTTTGTTGACCTGCCGGAAGATGGCTGTCCGGGAGGCCATCCGGCGCGCGCCGAAGCCGAGGAATCCGGATGATGTACACGCGACCTCCTGGGAGAACGCAAGCTCCGTTCCCGGAAGGACGCACACCGCTGTCGTGGCATCTTCGGGCGCGGCGAACCCACGAGTACCGGTCCCGAAGTTGCGCGTGACAAGCTTGTCGCCAACTTTTGCCGAACGCGACTTCACATTTTGCAGGCTGTAGTCGCACATGGTGAGGACTCCTTTCCTCGTAGCCCCCCATGGCCCCCAACGATTCTATAAAAAAGCAAGATTGGTGCCAAAAGATGTCCGAGCGCCGAGCCGGTGCGCCAAGCCGTTCAAATCAAGCGGACGCGCCGCTCGCCTCGATCACGTCGTCGAGCGTGCGCAACCCGGTCCGCGGCGCATTGACCAGCACCGCCATGTTGCCGGGCGGATGCCGATTGGTGCGCATCAATTCGTGCGCATGCGGGATCTTGGTCCAGGGGAAGACCTCGCTCATGCAGGGATCGATGCGGCGGTCGAGCACGAACTGGTTCGCTGCCGAAGCCTGCTTGAGATGGGCGAAATGCGAGCCCTGGATGCGCTTCTGCCGCATCCACACGTAACGCGCGTCGAAGGTAATGTTGTAGCCGGAGGTACCGGCGCAAAACACCACCATGCCGCCCCGCTTCACCACCAGGCAGGACACCGGGAACGTCGCTTCGCCCGGATGCTCGAACACGATGTCGACATCGCGCTTGCCGGTGATGTCCCAGATCGCCTTGCCGAACTTGCGGGCTTCCTTGACCCAGGCGTCGTAGTCCGGTGTGCCGACTTTCGGCATCTGCCCCCAGCAGGAAAAATCCTTCCGATTGATCACGCCCTTGGCGCCCAGCTGCATCACGTAATCGCGCTTGCTCTCGTCCGAGATGATGCCGATGGCGTTGGCGCCGGACGCGGCGGCGAGTTGCACGCCGAACACGCCGAGGCCGCCGGACGCGCCCCATACCAGCACGTGATCGCCGGGCTTCAACGTATGCGGCGAATGGCCGTAGAGCATGCGATAGGCGGTCGCGAGCGTGAGCGTGTAGCAGGCCGCCTCCTCCCAGGTGAGGTGCGGCGGTTTTGGCATGAGCTGGCGCGACTGCACCCGGCAGAACTGCGCAAACGATCCGTCCGGCGTCTCGTAGCCCCAGATGCGTTGCGAGGGCGACAGCAGCGGATCGCCGCCGTTGCAATCCTCGTCGTCGCCATCGTCCTGATTGCAATGGACGATGACCTCGTCCCCGACCTTCCAGCGACGGACTTTTGCGCCGCAGGCCCAGACGATGCCGGAGGCATCG
>DASSJW010000942.1:0-23315 GCA_035690995.1 Xanthobacteraceae bacterium | reverse complement strand
CGAAGGCGCGCACCACCGAAGACTATTTGCGCGAGCGCGAAGAGCAGGAGCGCGCCAGCAAGACCGAGACCTGAGCGGCGCGGCATGACGCCCGTTCTCAATCGCGTCCGCACCAGCGTCCTGGAGATCGCTTACGAGCAGAGCGGGCCGGACAACGGCGTTCCGGTTCTGCTCATGCACGGTTTTCCCTACGACCCCCGTACCTACGACCTCGTGCTTCCGTTGCTGGTGGCAGCCGGGTGTCGCGCGATCGTACCCTATCTGCGCGGCTACGGGCCGACGCGCTTCCTCGCCGCCGAGACTCCCCGCTCGGGCCAGCAGGCGGCGCTTGGCAACGACCTCAAGGAACTCATCGACGCGCTCGGTTTGTCGCGCCCGGTGCTGGCCGGCTACGACTGGGGAGGACGTGCCGCCTGCGTGGTCGCTGCGTTGTGGCCTGACAGGGTCCGCGGCTTGGTGTCGGCCAACGGCTACAACATTCAGGATATCCCCGGATCGGCCAGACCGGCACCGCCGGAGCAGGAGCACCGGCTGTGGTACCAGTACTACTTCCACACCGAGCGCGGTCGCGCCGGACTGCAGGCCAATCGACGCGAATTCTGCAAGCTGTTGTGGCGACTGTGGTCACCGAATTGGCGGTTCGATGATGCAACCTATGACCGCACGGCAGGCTCGTTCGACAATCCCGACTTTGTCGAGGTCGTGATCCACTCCTACCGCCACCGCTTCGGCTACGCGGCGGGCGATCCGAGCCTGGAGCCAATCGAGCGACGTTTGGCCGGCAAGCCGCGCATTCCGGTACCGACGATCGTGTTGCACGGCGACGGCAGCGGGCTCTCGGCGCCGGCAAGCTCCATGCAGCACGCACCGCTTTTCACCGGACCCTATCAGCATCGGGTGATTCCCGTTGCCGGCCACAATCTGCCGCAGGAGGCGCCCAAGGCTGTTGCGGACGCCGTGCTCGAACTGATTCAGACGGCGACCTGACAGACGCGGCGGGGCATGAGCCGCTGTACGGCTATTTTTGCACGCGCCCGCCGTGCGACGTGGTCGTCTTGTCCAGAAACTTCATCAGCGCGGCGCGGTCCTCGGCCGAACCGATACGTTGTTCCGGCATCTTGGTGCCGGGCGTGTAGGTCATCGGCCCCACCTCGAACAGCTTCGACACGGTCTCCGGGGTCCACACGATGTTGAGCTGCTTGAGGGCCTCGGAGAAATTGTAGCCAGGCAAGCTCGCGATCTTGCGGCCGAAAATGCCGGCCAGGGTCGGGCCCGCGCGCGGCCCCTCCTCGGCGTTCAAGGTGTGGCAGGCGACGCAGGCGCGAAACACCTCGGCGCCCGGATCGCCGGCGAAAGCGGCCAGCGGGTCTTCGGGAGCCCCTAGAACCACATTGCCGACCGGCTCGCCGCTGACTGCGTCCCAACGGCGGATCATGCGGTCGGCGCCGCCGGTGAGGAGCGTGCGGCCGTCGGGGAAGAATGCGGCCGACCAGACCGGCAGGCCGGGTCCGACCAGCGTGCGTTCGAGCTTGCGCGACGCGCGGTCGATGATGGCGACCGACCCGCGGATGCCCGCGGCGGCGATCAGCCTGCCATCGGGCGAGAGCGCTATGGCGATGATCGGCGTTTGCGCCGCTTCGACCGCGCTCCGGAGTTCACCCGTGGGCGAGAGCACATAGACCTTGCCGTCGGCGCCGGCGGCCACGATCTCCCCGTCGGGAGCGACGGCAACCGTGTTGAGCGGCGTCGGCAGCGTCGTGACGGTCGGCGAGCCGCCGTCGCTCAGCGGCGAGAGGCGCAGCGTCGCATCATAACCCACGGTCACCAGCGCGCGGCCGTCCGGCGTGAAGGCGACGCCGTTGACGTTCTGCGTGTGCCCCTCGATCACGCGCGGGGTGCCGCCGGCGAGCGGCCATAGGCGTGCTGTGTGGTCCCAGGACGCCGAGGCGAGGGTCGCGCCATCGGGCGAGACCGCAAGCCCCACCACCGGCGCCTGGTGTCCCTCGAGCACCGCCACGGGCTGCGGCTCGCCCGGCCGCCAGATCGCGATGCGCGCATCCTCGCCGCTGGTGGCGATCCGGCCGTCCGGCAGAAACGCAACCGCGTTGACCGCGCCGTCGTGGAAGCGCAGCACCTGCTCCGCCGCGTTTCTTTGCAGCGACCACCGGATCACCGAGGTGTCGAAGCTGCCGGAGAGCGCTTGCGTCCCGTCGGGCGAAATCGCCAGCGCCCGCACCGGCCCGCCATGGCCGCGCAATTGCGCCTGGGCTCGCTCTGGCACCATCGCCGCAAGGAGCATGAAGATAACGAGGGTGCGCAGCATCATCGCGATTGTCGAAAACAATCAGGCATCCGCGGGGCGCATGCCGAGCGCCCGGATGCTCTCCTGCACGATCGGATCGCGCAGTGCCACAAGGAATGCCTCCACTGCGGGTCGGTGGCGGCGGCTTTCGACCAGAAGAAAATCATAGTCTTCGGGCGCAATCGGGAGGAATCCGAGGCCATACAGTCGGGCAACCGAAGCGATCGCGATGCCCCAATCCGCGCGGCCCTGCGCCACCGCCGCCGCGACGGCGTTGTGCGAGCGCGGCTGATTGCTGTAACCCGCCGGCCGCGCACCTGCGAGCAGGCGGTCGATCAGCACCCGCGTCCCGGAGCCGGCGTTGCGATTGACCATCAGGCATCGGCGGTCGGCGAGCGCGGCCGTGAGCGCGCCCGCGGCGTCGCGTTCGGCAAAACGAGCATCGTCCGGCCGGTGCACGAAGCCCTGCATGCGCTGCCAGCCCTTCACCAGCGAAAGCCCCTCACGCAGCAGATAGGCGTTGTAGAGTCCGGTCGCGGGATCGACGAGGTGAACCGGCGCAAGATCGCATTCGCCCCGTTCCGCGGCCGCCACGCCGCCCATGCTGCCGACCGAGAGCGTGCGCGTGGCGAGCCCGCGCTCGGCCAATGCGCCGAGCACGACGTCGAGCGCGATGCAGTGGCTGCCGACCACCACGAGATCAGGCATAGCGGCCGACGGTCCGATCAGCGTCGCGCGCGCGCGAGTGCCGGCATCGAGCGCGGAAGCCAGCGCATCGATTTCCAGAAAACCGTCCGCCTGCGAGAAGCTGGTGACCGAACCGGAGCCCTTGGCGGTCGGAAAGGCGACCGGTCCCTCGTCTCCGGCAACCAGCGCGACCAGGACGAACTCCTTGCGGCCAAGCTCGGAGGCGATGCGGACCGGAACGTCGGCCTCGATGGTGCGCGCTGCCTCCGGCGGACGACCGGCACGCGCGCGGATCACCGGCGCCACAAAAGCATGGAAGGTGAAGATTGCGGAGGTGGGAAAGCCCGGCAGCACCGCCAGCGGCTTGCCGTCGATCACGGCGAGACAAAGCGGCTTGCCCGGCTTGAGCGCGACACCATGAACGAGGATCTCGCCGAGCTTCGCCACGATCCGGTGGGAGAGGTCGCCTGCCCCCTTCGAGGTGCCGCCGGAAAGCACCACGATGTCGCAGACTTCGAGCGCCGTGCGCATGGCAAGCTCGAGCGCCACCTCATTGTCGGGAAAGGCGCCGAACGGAACCGGTTCGCCGCCCGCTTCCACGACCGCCGCGGCAATGATGGCGCCGTTGCTGTCATAGACCCGCGCCGGCGCGAGCGCGCCACCTGGCGCGATCAGCTCGTCGCCGGTCGAGAGCACCGCCACTTTGGGCCGGCGCACCACATCGACCGCGGCGATGCCGCAGGCGGCGAGCATGCCGATCTCGCGCGACGACATGCCGGTCTTGCGCCGCAGAACCACCTCGCCGCGGGCGATATCGGAGCCGGCATAGGAAATGAATTGGCCGGGCGCGACGGTGCGGCGCAGATCGATGGCCGGTGCGCCCTCCTCGTCCACCAGCTCCGTTTGCTCGACCATGACCACAGCGTCGGCGCCGCGCGGAACCATCCCGCCGGTCGCAATCGTGGTGGCCGAGCCCGGCAACACCTCCAGCGCCGGCGCATGCCCGCACACGATCACCTCGCCGTTGAGAGGCAGGCGGCGCGGCGCGATGTCGCTCGCGCCCGCGGTGTCGGCGGAGCGCAACGCGAAGCCATCGACATTGGCGCGATCGAATGGCGGCACGTCGATCGGCGCACGGACGTCATGCGCAAGGACGCGGCCCAGCGCATTACTCAAGCCAACGGTTTCGTGCGCTAGCGGGGCCAGATCGATGCGCTTGGCAAAGCGTGCGCGCGCCTCCTCGGCCGAGACCACTTCGAGGAACTGTTCCTGCCGCGCGGCGCGACGGATAGCGGCGATGAGATCGCGCTCGACTGATTTGGGTTCGAAACGTGCCGTCATGGCCAAGGTCTTATCATGACCTCCGTGTGCGCCGGATACCCTTCGCTTTCGGGCGCGATCAAAATCCATCCATTGGCCTGGACCAGCGCCGAGAGCGGCACATAGCCCGAGGCTATGGGGGTAGCAACCGCGCCCTCGCAGCGCACCGGGACGAGTTCCGAAAGCCCCACGGCAGACGACACTTTGTGCGTCAGCTTGGCGGTCCGCAGACGCGGCGGCTCGCGGCTGTCGGCAAGTCGCGCCAGCATCGCGTGGCCCAGGAGGTGCCAAGCCGCGAGCGCCGCATCGAGCCGGCCCGGCAATGCCAGCACCGGTCGGGAGCCGATTGTGCCCACAGCCGTGGTCTCGCCCGGCAGCAGGGCGATGCCGTGCACGTGCACCTTGCCCACCGATGCGAGCGCGTGCACCGTGGCGTCGTTCCGGCCGCTGCCGGTGCCGCCCACCACCACGACCGCATCCACGGCGTCATCCGCCAACGCGTTGGCGAGTCCTTCGGGCTCGGCGGTGACGGCGACGCCGCCCATCAAACCGATCGCATCGGCCACGCAGGCGAACGCGGCGTCGATGAAAGGGTCGCCGCTGGACCGCGCGCGCACCAGACGCAATCGCGGAACGCGAACACGCACGGACGCGACACCCGCCGCGGCAAGCACCCCGATCTGCAGACATGCAAGGCTTCGCCCGGCTTGCAGCAGCGTGGTCCCGGGCGCGGCATCGGCGCCGGCCAAGAGCACCCCCTCCCCCGGACCGACCGGGGCCAACGCCTGCGCCGCGCCGTTGCGCATCGTCACTGCGTCGAGCAGCGCGACGGCGTCCGCATCGCCCGCAAGCGGCTGCCCAACATCGACGCACACGGCGGAAGGGAGCGGGGCCGGCGCATAGGTCCCGGCATCGGTGGTGAGCTCGGAGCGCACTGCCCAGCCGTCGCGCAACGCACGCGCCACTGCGGGAATCGGGGCGTTGGCGACAACGTCCTCAGCCAATATCCGGCCGAGCGCGCCTGACAGGTCGCTCGCGCGCGCGGCCACCGGCTTGACCAGCGCATCGATGCAAGCGAGCACGTCCGCGAGCGGAGTGAGCCGGGCAATTCGTTGCGGTCTATCGGTTTCCACGACCATGGCCTATGCCACTAATATGACTATACAGTTCGGACCCGCAAAGCGGGCCTCATGAGCGGGGCGCGGAGCCTATCGTCAATTCAACGAGATCAAATGGCCGAGAAGACCATCGACTTGCGCGGGCTGAAATGCCCCCTGCCCGCGTTGCGCGCGCGCAAGGCGCTGACCGGGCTGAAGGCCGGCGATGTCCTGATCGCCGAATGCACGGATCCCCTCACCGCGATCGATATCCCGAACCTGCTGAACCAGACCGGCGACGCGCTCGAATCGAGCTCGCGCGAGGGTGAGGTGCTGGTGTTCCGCATCCGGAAGAGTTGACGCGGCGGCAGCCCGTCACTTCTCGACGAGACCCGCCTGCTCGATCACCGGCCGCCAGCGCGCGCCTTCGTCCTCGATGAATTTCCGGAAGGCGGTCGGGTCCATACCGTGGACCAGCATGCCATCCTCACGCATGCGCTGTTGGCTCTCGGGCTTCGCCATCGCGATGTTGATCTCGCGGTTGACCTTGCGCACGATGTCGGCAGGCAGGCCGGCCGGCCCAGCGAGCGCGAACCAGTTCGTCGCCACCACGTCGTAACCGAGTTCCTTGAACGTCGGCACTTCGGGGTAGTCGGGCAGCCGCCGCTCGGCGGATACCGCGAGTCCGGTGACCGTGCCGCCGCGCAGTTGACCCGAGGCCGAGGTCACGGTCGGGGTGGCAAAATCGATGTGATTGGCGACCACATCGATGATGCTTTGCGCGGCGCCCTTGTAGGGAATGATCTCGAATCTAAGCCCGGCCTTCATGGCAAAGGACTGCGCCACCATCTGTCCCGCGCTCGACAGGCCCGAGGAGCCGTAGGCCAGCGGTCGCGCGCCCGCTTTCGACTTGGCGACGAAATCCTTGAGCGACTTCACGTCGCTCTTCGCGCTCACGATGAACAGGATCGGCGTGCCGGCGATATAGGCGACATGGGTCAGATCCTTCATCGGGTCATAGCCGATCTTCGGATTGATGAACGGCGCGATGATGGTCAGCGACAGCGTGCTGATGACGAAGTTGTAGCCGTCGGGTTCCGAATTCGCGACGGTCTGCACGCCGATTACGCCGCCCGCGCCCGCACGCGTCTCAACGTAGAACTGCTGCTTGAATGCGCTGGAGAGATGGTCGGCGACGATGCGGGCCAGGATGTCGGCGGCGCCGCCGGGCGCGAAGGTATTGACGATGCGAACTGGCCGCGACGGCCATTCGTCCGCCCATGCCGGGACCGCGAGAATGAAGCCGGCGGCAAGAGCAAAGAGCGCGGCGCCAAGACGTCTCATGGATCCCTCTCGATATTGCTCACCAAACCGAACAGATGACGGTCAAAGGCTAAATCCTGAATTCGTCACGCTTGCGGCCTTCGGAGACGTTGAGGAACAGCTCATCGAGCGACAGTGGCCGCTTGATCAGGCCTTGCTCATGCGAATAGGTGACGAGCCGCTCGAAGTTCTTGGCATTGCGCTCCCCCAGTCCATATTCCCAAGGATCCTTGCCGAGGATGCGCTCCTGCTCCTCCCAACCCTCGCGGTACCAGGCCAGCGGCACGATGCGCGGGTTCTCCATCCGCTCCATGGCGAGGGCTTTGGACTGCTCGAAGGCCTTGTAGAGGTTGGTGGCCACCCACGGATGCCGCTCCACGATCTCCTGCTTGATGCCGACGACGTGCATGATCGGGAAGATGCCGGTCTTACGATAGAAGGCGATCTCCTCCTCCTTGTAGTTCGGAAACAAGCGGCCGACGCGCTTGTCGCCCGCGGTGAGCGGCCGGATCAGGTCGGGGGAGAGCAGCGCGTCGATCTCGCCGGCGACCAGCATGTCCTCGAGCGAGTCATCCTGCGAGACCTGGGTGATGCGGAGGCCGGGCGGCGGCGAGAAGTCGACATCCTCGTCGAGCTCGCTGAGCCATTCGATCGATTTGTGCGGCACCCCGTAATCGTGCTCGAGGATGCCGCGCATCCAGAGGCCGGCAGTAAACAGGAAGCCCTTGGTGCCGACCTTGCGGCCGATCAGGTCGGTCGGCTTGCTGATTCCCTTCGACGTATTGACGAAGATGAAGCCATGGCGAAAACGGCGATGGGGAAAGACCGGTATCGCCCGGAACGGCAGATCCTGGTCCCGCGCCGCGACATAGCCCGAGCCCGACACCTCCGCGACATCGAACTCGCGGCCGCGCAGGAACCGCCAGTGCCGCGGTGACGGGCCCATGTCGGTCAATACCGTGAGCTCGATCCCTTCCGGCCGCACGATGCCTTCTTTCAAGGCACGCATGATCTCGTAATCACCGCAGGCGAAGGTAAGCTCCAGTTTGCGCGACATGAGATGCCTTTGGTCCGGACCATGCGAGCCTGTACAGCGACGCGCGTGCGTCGCTGGAATTGCGAGCAGCACCTTGGAGAAGATTCCGGCTGCGATCAACACGCCATGCCGCTTGCGGTCTGCCGGGCCGGTTGACAATTTGAGGTTGAGGCCATCTTTTCGGCCGTCCAATGTGTGTCAGGCGAGAACCAGCGAGGACGTCATGCCCATGTTTGCGCGCCGCTCATTCCTGATCGGCACCGCGCTTGCTCCGTTGGCGTCCGCGCTCGCGCATGCGCAGGCTTCAAGCACGCAACCTTCAGGCATGCAGCCGTCAGGCCCGCAGACTTGGCCCGCCCGCCCGGTCATGCTGATCATCCCGTTCCCCGCCGGCGGCGCGATGGACCTGCTCGGGCGCAGTGTGGCGCAAGATTTCGCCGACAAGCTCGGCCAGCAGTTCGTGGTCGACAACCGCGCGGGCGCTGCCGGCAATATCGGCGCGATGGCCGCCGCCAAGGCGCCTCCCGACGGCTATACCCTTCTGATGGCGGGTGCGGCCTCGCTCGCCCTGAACAAGTTCATGTTCAGCAACATGCCGTACGATCCGGAGAGCGAGCTCACGCCGGTGGTGATTGTCTCCAGGCTGCCGCACATCTTCGTGGTGAATGCCAAAGTCGAGGCGAAGACCCTCAAGGAGCTCGTCGACTACGCCAAGGCCAATCCGGGCAAGCTGAACGCCGGCGTACCCGGTGTCGGCACCACCGCGCACATCACCTTGGAGGCGTTCATGGCGGAAACCGGGGCGCGGATGACCGTGGTGCCATATCGCTCGGAGCCGCAGATGCTGACCGATCTGGTCGGCGGCCAACTCGACTTCGCATGCACCTTGACCACGTCGCCGGGACCCCACGTCCAGGCCGGTAGGCTGCGCGCGCTTGCGGTGACCAGCGCCACCCGCACGCAGCAATTGCCCGATGTCCCCACGGTGGAGCAAGCGGGCTTCCCTGGATTCGAAGCCACCGCCTGGTTTGCGCTGGCGGTCCCCACGGGCACGCCGGCGGACATTATTGCCAAGATCAATGCCGCCGCGAACGCGTTCATTCGCAGCGCCAAGGGTAGGGAGGAATTGAACAAGCTCGACTCGCTGCCGGCCGGCGGCACGCCCGCGGAAACCAAAGCCTTCATCGCCGCCGAAGTCCGCAAATGGGCCCCGATCATCAGGGCTGCGAAGATCCAAATGTAGCTCTCTCTCGACCGCATGCCGAGGAGCGCCGCAAAGCAGCGCGTATCGAAGCATCCGGCGGCCGTCAGGGAGCGTTCAACTGCCGCAGCCGATCAATGACGCGTGGCGGGCTTTGGTAGGCGCGCTCCACCACCTCCTGGATCTGTTCGCCGCTCCGCGGCGCATTCAACCCCAGCCCTACTCTTTCGCCTTCGGCCAGAAAATCCGGATCCGCCATGGTCGCGGCGAACGCGGCGCGCAACGCGGCCACGCGCTCGGCCGCGACGCCGGGTGGCATCAGGAACGGGCGGCCCAGCGCCAGCGGCGCGAACGCCGCCTGCATCACCTGCCGATCCTCGTCATTTGCCACGATATCGGGGGCAAACGGCACATCGGGAAGCTCGGCGAGCTTCTGCGCCCCATATTGCACGATGGCCTTTGCGATCCTGTCGCGCAGCCAATTGGGACGCGTCGACCGGACCGAGCTGAAAAACGCGCTGGGATGGCCGTCGATCTCGCGCCGTTCCATGGCGAGGAGCACGTCGTTCTGCCCGGGATAGCCGTTGATGGGCTTCATTTTCGTGCCCAGGGTCGCGTTCAACAGGCGGGTGAAAAAGGCCGGCGTCGAATTGGCGCCGGACACGCCGACTGCGACCTCGCGTGCCTTGAGCTCGGCAACCGAGTTCACCGGCACCGCGTGCCAGAGCAGCACCACGGCGGTCTCGGCACTCGGCGAGCCCAGCCAGTTGAACCTGACAGGGTCGTAGCGCGCCTCCTTGGTAGCGAACAACGGCTCGAACGGCGTGTTGTTCTGAACGAGCCCGATCACACTGCCGTCCTTGTCGGCATTGTTGTAAAGAAAATTCGTAGCCGTCATTCCGCCGGCGCCGGGCATGTTGCGCACGATCACCGTTGGGTTGCCGGGAATGTGCTTGCCGATGTACCGAGCGACCGCGCGCGCGAACGTGTCGTATCCGCCCGCCGCATTCGAGCTCACCACCAGCGAGACCGTTCGGCCTCTGTAGAACTCGGCGACGACATCGGCCTTCGCCTGTGGCAGGCACGCGCCGGCGACAATGCACGGCGCCAGCAGAAGGTGATGCCGACTCCTCATCAAGCAATCCCCAAGGCGGACGCTCTCATTGATTCCATGGTTCGATCGGGGAACCAAGAACGATTGGCCGGCGAGCAGGTCGGCGGTTATAGTCCTCCACCCTTCAGCGGAGGCTTCCGATGCCGGCCCTGCGCGTGCCTGCCGTTCTTTTCGGGCTCGGCGCGATACTGCTGAGCGGCGCGCAGGCCGCAGCCGACGAACCATTCTACAAGGGCAAGCGGCTCTCCCTCATCATCAACTTTGCCGCCGGTGGCCCGACCGATATCGAGGGCCGGCTGCTCGCAAAGCATCTGGTCAAGCACATCGACGGCCAGCCCGGTATCCTGGTTCAGAACATGGATGGCGCCGGCGGCATGATCGGGGCCGGCTATCTCGGCGAGGTCGCACCCAAGGACGGGACCACGCTCGGCTATTTCACCGGCTCCGCTTGGCGCTACGCCAACAATCCCGAGCGCTTCCGCGTCGACTTCCGCACATATGAATTCGTCGCCTACCAGCCCGGCACCAGCATCGCCTATATGCGCACCGACGTGCCGCCCGGGATCAAGGACGCCACCGACATCGTCAAGGCGAAGGGCGTGGTGGCCGGCGGGCTCGGAGCAGAGAATTCCAAGGATCTGTTGTTGCGGCTCGCCCTCGACATGCTCGGCGTGCCGTACAAATACGTGACCTCGTATCGCGGCAGCAGCGCTGCGCGGCTCGCGCTGCAACAGAACGAGATCAACCTCTATGCGGAGTCGCCGCCGAGCTATCGCGCGGTGGTGGAGCCGACCCTGGTGCGGGAGGGCGCCGCCATCGGCCTCTGGTACGACGCCAATCCGAGTGCCGAAACCGCGTATGCGCCGCGACAGGTCGAGGGTCTTCCCATCCTCTCCTTTCCCGAGCTCCACCAGAAGATTAACGGCAGGCTCCCGTCCGGCCAGCTTTGGGACGCCTATCGCACCGTGCTCACCATCAACGGAGCGATGCAGCGGCAAATCGTGCTTCCACCCGGCGCGCCGCCAGCGGCGCTCGCCGCCCTGCGCGCGGCGGTGCTCAGGCTCAATGGTGACAAGGAGCATGCCGAGGAAGCGGTCCGCACCATCGGTTACGTGCCGGAGTGGATGGCCGGCGCCCACACCAACGAGGAGGTGCGGACGGCCATCACCATCTCCCCCGACATGCGCGCTTTCATCGCGGATTACGTCAGGCGCGCGGTGAAGTAGGCGGCGATTGCCGCCTGCGCGGGCGTCGCCCGGCACAAGCGGCAACTCACATCGTCAGCACGATCTTTCCGAAGTGCTTGTTCGCGCGCATATGCGCGTGCGCGTCGACCACTTGATCGAGCGGGAAGCGGCGATCGATCGGCAGCGTCAGCTTGCCCGCCGTCACCGCATCCCACAGATCGGCGCGCATGCGGCGGCCGATCTCGCGCACCTCGTCGAGCGTGCGGGTGCGGAAGGTCACGCCGATATAATCGATGCGGCGCAGCGCATGCAGGTCGAAGTCGAACTCGGCCTTGGTGCCGGCGAGACGGCCGACATTGACGATGCGGCCGAGAAGCGCCGTGGCCTTCATGGTCTGCGCCACCACCGGCCCGGAGAGCATATCGACGACGAGATTGACGCCCTTGCCGTCGGTCGCCTTCAGCACCGCGTCGGGCCAGCCCGGATCGCGCGTGTCGAGGGCAAGATCGGCGCCGAACTCCTTCAGCCGCGCCCGGCGGGCGTCGTTGGTGGAAGTACCGATCACCAGCTTCGCGCCCATGAGCTTGGCGATCTGCAAGCCCATCAGCCCGACCCCCGAGCTGGCGCCCTGGATCATGACGCTCTCGCCGGCGCGCAGGCGCCCGGCAGTGATCAGCGCGTTATGCAGGGTGATGAGAGCGACCGGCAATGTCGCCGCCTGCTCGAAGCTCATGCCGGCAGGCATCGCGTTGACGCGTCCCCAGTCGCTCACGGCGTATTCGGCATAGCCGCCGGTGCCCGAGCACATGACGCGGTCGCCGGGCTTGAACCCGCCCTGGACCTCGGCGCCGGCCTCGACCACCTCGCCTGCCCAGTCGATGCCGACCGGCGCGCCGACGCCGCCATGGCTGCCGTGGGGCAGGCCACGCGCGGTCGTGAGATCGGCACGATTGAGGCTGGCGGCGCGCACCTTGACCAGCACCTCATTGGGCTTCGGGCGCGGTTGCGGCACGTCGCGCACTTCGATCCCTTTTTCGCTCGCAACGCCAGCCTTCATCTCGTTCTCCGTCGTTTGTCCGCCATCGGTCCGGGCTGCCAGTCAGTCCAGCGCCACGCCCGCCTGCTTTGCGATGTTGGCCCATTTTTGGGTCTCGCCCGCCAGGAATGTCCCGAAGTCGCGCGGTGAGCCGACGCGCGCCGCGGAGCCGAACCGCACGACCAGGTCCTTCATGTCGGGCGACCTCAGCGACTCGTTGATCACGCTGTTGAGCTTGCCGACAATCGGCGCGGGCGTGCCGGCCGGCGCCACCACGCCGGTCAGCAGCGTCGCCACGAATCCGTTGATCCCGCTCTCGACCATGGTCGGGACATCGGCAATCTCCGCCTCACGCTTCCCGCTCGTGATCGCCAGCGCCCTGACTTTTCCTTCCTTGATGAGGGGAAGCAGGATGACCGGACTTTCCAAGGCGAAATCGACCTGGTTGCCCAAGACGCTCTGGACCGATTCGTTTCCGCCCTTATGCGGCACGTTGACAAAGTCGATGCCGGCCAGGGTGCGGAACATCTCGCCGGTCAGATGCGTCACGTTGCCGGCGCCGGCATGGGCATAGTTGAGCTTGCCCGGGTTGGCCTTGGCGTAGGCCAGGAACTCCTGGATCGTCCTGGCCGGGAACGAGGGATGCACGACCAGGATCATGTAGCTTTCCGACACGCTCGCCACCGGTGCGTAGTTCTTGACCGGGTCGTAGCCCGCGTTCTTCGACACCGCCGGAATGACGGCCAGCGTGCTGGTGTTGCCGTAGAACAGCGTATAGCCGTCGGGATCGGCGGCGGCCGCGGCGCGGGCTCCGAGCGCGCCACCGGCGCCGGCGCGATTTTCGATCACCACGCTCTGCCCCAGCGACTGCTGCATCTTCTGCGCCATCAGGCGCGCCATCACATCGGTCTGACCCCCGGCCGGCGCCGGCACGATCAGCTTGATCACGCGTTCCGGATAGACGGTCTGCGCTCGCCCCGATCCCGCCGCGATGGTGGCGAGAGCCATGGCGGCCAGACCCATGACCGCCGCGGCGGACCGCCGATGTCGCCTCATCATCATGTCCTCCTCCCGCACCGGCCGCTTGCTGCGGCACCCTTGTTTCCTGCGCACGTCCATCATGGCTGCGCGGGCGCGCCTTAGTCTACAAGAGACCCCGCGGGCGGTGTGATACGTTTCACGCCGCACCAACAGTGGGCCGCCGCCCCAGGAGACCGCCAGAAATGCAGCGCACCAAGCCTCCTTACCGCGCCGACCATGTCGGCAGCCTCATCCGCCCTGACGCTCTGATCAAGGCGCGGGAGCAAGCGGAGAAAGGGGCGATCTCGCCGGCCGAGCTCAGGCGCATCCAGCAGGCCGCGATCCGCGACGTCGTCCGCATGCAGGAGGAGCTGGGGCTCAGGCTCGTCACCGACGGCGAGTACAACCGCCATTCCTGGCATCGCGATTTCATGCTGAAGTTCGAGAACGTGCGGATGATGCCGTCGAAGCTCACGGTGCGCTTTCATTCCGCAGCAGGCGACCGGCTTCACAGCCCGCCGACCATGCAGGTGACCGGCAAGCTTGCGCGTCCGAACGGCGGCGGAATTTTTGTCGACGACTTCAAGTTTCTGGCGTCGATCGCACGGGCGACGCCGAAGATCACGCTTCCGTCGCCGACGGTGATGCATTTCCGCGGCGGGCGCGACGCGATCGATGCCGGGGCCTATCCCGACATCGCCGAATTCTACGATGATCTCAGTCGGCTCTACCGCGAGGAAATCCGCGACCTTGCCCAGGCCGGCTGCCGGTACCTGCAGATCGACGAAGTCAATCTCGCCTATCTCTGCGACGCGGAATTGCGCAAGCAGGTCGCCAATATCGGCGAGGATCCGGCAACCTTGCCGCAGACCTATGCGAAGCTCCTCAACGATACGATCAGGGACCGTCCGCGGGACATGGCGGTCTGCATGCACCTGTGCCGCGGCAATTTCGCCGGTGCGTGGGTGGCGGAAGGCAGCTACGAACCGATTGCCGAGCTCATCTTCAACGAGATCAACGTCGACGGCTATTTCCTCGAATACGACAGCACCCGCGCCGGCGGTTTCGAGCCGCTGCGCTTTCTGCCCAAGGGCAAGGTCGCCGTGCTCGGCCTGGTCACCACCAAGAGCGGCGAGCTCGAATCCAAGGACGAGCTCAAGCGCAGTATAGATGCGGCCGCGAAGCACGCGCCGCTGGAGCAGCTGGCGCTGAGCCCGCAATGCGGTTTCTCCAGCGGCATCGGCGGCAACACCATGGATGTCGCCGCCGAAATCGCCAAGCTCCGCTTGGTGGTAGAGACCGCGCGCGAGGTGTGGGGAGACGCGTAGCCGCGCCTGCCGGCCTTTGCTAGCCTCAACACACGCTGGTCGTACGTCCCGTTCAATCCGCTGATTGCGGATAGCAAGAACATCTGTTGGGGAGGCACCGTGCAGGAACAAGTCGCGGCGCGCAAAGACGCCAAGCCGTCCGAGCCGAAACACCGGATGACGCTCGAGAAAGACGTCGACATCCCGATGCGGGATGGCGCCAGGCTCAAGGCCGATGTTTTCCGGCCGGAGGGCGAAGGGCGTTTTCCCGTGCTGATCAACATGGGCATCTACCAGAAGGACAAGCTGTGGGTGCCGCCGCACGACCTGGAGGAGAAGCCCAATCCCCACATGAACTGGGAGACCGTCAATCCGGAATGGTGGGTGCCGCGCGGCTATTGCTGCGTGCGCGTCGACGAACGCGGCTCCGGCAAGTCACCCGGACAATCCGTGCTCTATTCGCCGCAGGAGGCGATCGACTTCTACGACGCGATCGAGTGGGCCGGGCACCAGCCCTGGAGCAACGGCCGTGTCGCCACCATCGGCATCTCGTTCTTCGCCCGCACGCAGTGGTGGGTGGCCAACCTCAAGCCGCCATCGCTCACCTGCATCGTGCCGTGGGAGGGCGCGGCCGATCAGTATCGCGACATCCTCTATCACGGCGGCATTTTCGGCTCGGGCTTCATCGTCGGCTGGTTCACCACCCACATGGCGCATCACATGCTCGGCCGCGCCTACGAGCACAACCCCGACACCTTCCAGGACAACGTCTTGTGGCGGTTCATGCGCAACAGCCTCGACAGCGGCATGTTCAAGAGCCAGCAGGCCCAATGGGACAAGATCGACCTGCCGATGTGGGCGGTCGGCAACTGGTCCGGCATGGGGCTGCACCTGCGCGGCGCCACCGAAGGCTATATGCGCGCCGCATCGAAGCACAAGAAGCTGCGCATCCACTGCGGCACGCACTTCCATCCGTTCTACAGCGAGGACGGCCGGCGCGACCAGCTGCGTTTCTTCGACTACTGGCTCAAGGATGTCGACAACGGCGTGATGCAGGAACCGCCGGTGAAGCTCGCGATCCGCACCGGGCATGGCGAATATCATTTCCGCCACGAGAGCGAATGGCCGCTCGCGCGCACGCAATGGACCAAGCTCTACCTCGATTTTTCAAAACCAGACGGCGCCGAAGGCAAAGGCATTGCCGGCTCGCTCGCGAAGACCAAGCCGGTGGCGACCACAGCGCGGACCTATTCCGCCAGCAGCGCCGGCCATGGCGGCCATATTTCGGGGGCCGCGCACGACGCCGGCATCTCGCTGGTCACGCCGCCGCTCGAGCAGGACACCGAGATCACCGGCCCGCTCATGGCGAAGCTTTGGGTCTCGAGCACGACCGAGGATATGGATCTGCTGCTCACGCTGCGCAACATCGATCCCGCCGGCAAGGACGTCCTCGAGGTCGGCCAGCAGGGACAGCCGGTGCCGGTGGCGAAGGGCTGGCTGCGGGTCTCGCACCGGGAACTCGATCCCGACCTGTCGCTACCTTATCGCCCCTACCACAAGCATCTGCGCCGGCTCTGGCTCAAGCCGAACGAGATCGTCGCGGTGGAGGTCGAGATTTGGCCGACGTCCATGGTGTTCAAGAAAGGCCATCGCATCCGTCTCGACATCCAGCCGCGCGACGGCATCGGCAGCGCCCCCTACACGCATTACCACGCCGACTACAATGTCGGTGACAACAGCATCCATTCCGGCGGCGACAAGGAGTCGTACCTGCTGGTGCCGATCATTCCGCCGAAGTAGGCCGCTGCGGTGGTGTCCCGGCCAAGCGAGCGCCCGTCTGCATCAGGGGTCGCGGTGCTGGTGCGCGCGAGTGCGAGCTGGGACCCAGGGCGACAGGGAGCACTTTGCCCCTGGGTCCGGGTCTCGCTTGCGCTCGCCCGGGACACACAGGTTGTCATGCTACGCTCGCCAAGCGCGCGCGGGTCACTCCGCCTTGATGCCGGTGCGCGTCACCACGTCGACCCACTTGTCCCGCTCCTTGGCAAGGAAGGCGCCGAACTCCTGCGCCGATCCCGTTCGCACCTCGGCCCCGAGCTTGCCCAGGGCCGCCACGACCTCGGCGGGCTTGAGGCTTTCATTGATCGCGGCATTGAGCTTGGTGATGATGCTTGCCGGCGTGCCCGCGGGCGCGACCACGCCGGTAAATGTGAGCGCCACGAAGTCGGGGATCCCGCCTTCGATCATGGTCGGCAGTTCAGGCGCCAGCGCGTTGCGGGTCGCGCTCGCGACCCCGAGCCCGCGGATCTTGCCCTCGCGCACGAGCGGCAGAAGGCCCGCAACCTCTCCGAACAGGATGTGCACCTGACCGGTCACGATCCCGGCGACGGCCTCGGGCGATCCCTTGTAGGGGACGTGGGTGAAATCGGTGCCCGTCTGCAGCTTGAACAACTCGCCGGCAAGATGGGTGAGATTGCCGTAACCCATGGAGCCGAAGTTGAGCTTGCCGGGATTGGCCTTGGCATAGGCAACCAGCTCCTGGACGTTCTTTGCCGGAAAGTCGGGCGCCACCACGAGCACCTCGTAGCCTTCCGTGACCTTGGCCACCGGCGTGAACTGCTTGAGCGTGTCGTAGTCGCGGAAGCGATAGACCGCCGGACCCACGACAAGCGCGCTCGCATTGCCGAACAGGAGCGTGTAGCCGTCGGGCTCGGCAGCGGCGACGGCCTTGGTGCCGAGCGCCCCGCCGGCGCCCCCGCGATTTTCGACGATCACGGTCTGCCCGAGAATCGGCCCCAGCCGCTGAACCACGAGCCGCGCCGTGATGTCGATCGGCCCCCCGGCCGGATAGGGCACCACCATCTTGATCAGCCGGTCGGGATAGGTTTGCGCCTCGACGCGGCCGGCGCTCGCAGCAGCGCCGATCAGCGCGAGGGCGCAAAGAGCAGGACGCAGGGCAAGCACAGGGCGATCTCCCGGTTTATTATTCCATTGGCGATGATCATCGTTGCAATCCTCGCCTTTGGCTAGCTGGCTCAGCGGCCGGCGGCTGCTATAACCGTCGCGGTCACGCGCCCGCATTCACACCCAGCCGAGGGAGGACGTTTCGTTCATGGTGAAATCAGCCAAGGGGCGCAAACAGCGCGCAGCCAAGCGGCCGGCTCCGGCCAAGGCGAGCAAGCCCGCGCGCAGCAGAGCCAAAGCGGCGCGATCGAAGGGCCCTACGCCCAAGCCGACCGTCATCGACGTGCACGCCCACGTCCTCGTGCCCGACGTGGTGAAGCGCACCTATGACCAGTCGCAGTATTCGCGCGCGGTCGCCGGCCCAGGCGGCGTCCCCGAGCCGCTGTTCAAGCGCATGACCGAGGTACCGCTGCGGCTCAAGGAGATGGACGCGACCGGCGTCGACATCCAGGTCATCAGCCCCAGCATCATGCAGCAATGCACCTACGGAATGGAGGCGGACGACGCCATCGCCATGGATCGTCTCGGCAACGATCGCGTCGCCGAAGCAGTCGCGAAGCACCCGGACCGGCTGGTCGGGCTCGGCTCGCTGCCGCTCCACGAAGTCGCGCTGGCGGTCGCGGAGCTCGAACGCTGCGTGCGCGACCTCGGCCTGCGCGGCGTCATCATTTCGTCGCACGTCAACGGCGTCGAGCTCGGCGACGAGCGGCTGCGGCCGTTCTGGGCCAAGGCCGAAGAGGTCGGCGCCGTGATCTTCATCCATCCCGCCGGCAATACCGAGCAGCGCATGCTGCGCAACCGCCTGATGATCACCGTCGGACAGCCGCTGGAAGAGGCCTACGCGCTCTCATCGCTGATCTACGAGGGCGTCATGGACCAGTTCCCCAAGCTCAAGATCATGGTCGCGCATGGCGGCGGCTATCTGCCGTTCTATGCCGGCCGCCACGACAACGAATATCGCTACGGCCGCGCGCCGCATCTCAAGGGCGATTTCAGCAGCTACCTGCCGCGCTTCTTCTATGACAGCGTGCTGTTCAATCCCGACATGCTGGAATTCCTGGTGACCAAGGTCCCGGCCAGCCGGGTCATGCTCGCCTCCGACTATCCGTTCGCGGAAAAGAAGCCGGTCGAATACGTCCGCCGCGCCAAGAAGATCGGCAAGAAGGAGCAGGACGCAATTCTCGGCGCCAACGCTGCGCGGCTGTTCGGCATTTCCATTTGATCGCGCGCCAGGCGCGACGGGGAGAACATCAGCGATGGCAATGAGTGGTGCAACCTCGTCGCGGTCCGAGCGGTCGGTGCATGCGGACGTCGAGATCGTTCTGCATCCGATACCGACGGCCGACAGCAAGCCCTACATCATCGTGTTCGGCCCGGATCAGGAGCTGTGGTTCTGCGAAAGCGGCACATCCAAGATCGGGAGAATGAACCCGGGCAATGGCAGCTTCATTGAGTTCGACACCCCGACGCCGAACAGCCGGCCGATCGGGATCACGCCCGCGGCCGACGGCGCGTTGTGGTTCTGCGAGAACGCCGGCAACAGGATCGGACGGATCACCACGTCAGGCGCGATGACCGAATTTCCCCTGGCGACCGCCGGCGCCGGCCCGGACGGTATCGTCGCGGGCCCCGACGGCAATATCTGGTTCTCCGAAGCCCATGTCAGCCGGCTCGGCCGGATTACGCTGCGCGGTGCCGTGACGGAATTCTCCGCGGGTCTCACGCCGGGATGCCGGCCGCTGTCGCTGGTGGTGCGCGACGGCGATCTATGGTTCAGCGAATACGAGGCCGGGCAGATCGGCCGCATCAGCATGGACGGCCGGGTCACCGAATATCCGCTGCCGACGCCGAATTGCGAGCCGCGCGCAATGGTCACGCACCCCGACGGCAGCATCTGGTTCGTTGAGACCAAGGCCAACGCGCTCGGGCGGATCGACGCACAAGGCCGCGTCACCGAGTGGCCGGTGAAGACGCCGGACGCGTCGTTGCGCGGTGTTACCGTGGCGCCCGACGGCGACCTCTGGTTCACGGAGAATTTTTCCAACAAGATCGGCCGCATGGCGCCCGACGGTACGGTCATCGGCGAATATGCGATCCCGGCCGAGGGCTGCGGCGCGCGCGCCATCATCGCCATCCCTGACGGACGCCTGTTCTTCTCCGCCCACGATGCCGGCGCGATCGGCGAGGTCATCCCGCGGCGGTGAACGCGGGATGCGGCGAACCGCTCGACCGCGCTAACCCAAGCTATATTGGAATCGGCCGCCCGAGCTTGGCGGCGAGCGCGCGCTGATAGACCAGCTCCGCGAACGCCACATCTTCGAGCGCAATGCCCAGCGACTTGAACAGGGTCAGCTCGGACGACGACGCGCGGCCCTCGGCCTTGCCGGTGACGAACTCGCCGAGCTCGCGGATATCGGACCAGGCGAGCTTGCCGGCGGCCACCAGGTCGCGGTACTCGCCTGCCTCCACCTTGGCCTGCTCGACGTGGTCGGTCGCCTTCACCGCGGCGCGCAATACCATCTCGCCATCGACCTCGCGCCGATCGCCTGAATTGGCGCCCGCCGCATTGACGTGCGCACCCTGCGCCAGCCATTCGGCCCGGCATACCGGCTCCGCCGACTTGGTGATGGTGATCACGACGTTGGCGTCCGCGACGCAGGCTTGCGCCGACGCGGCCGGACGCGTCTCCACGCCGAGGTCCTTTTCGAGCGTGCGCGCGTAACTCTCGCGGTGCTCCGGCGTGCGGGCGAACACCCTGATGCGCTTGATGGGCCGCACCGCGCAGACCGCCTCGACTTGCGTCCGTGATTGCCGCCCGGTGCCGATGACGCCGAGCGTGTGCGCGTCCGGATTGGCCATCAGCTTGGTCGCAAGACCGCTCGCCGCACCCGTCCGCATCTGGCCGAACAGGTCGGCCTCGATCATTGCCTTCAGCCTGCCGTCGACCGACGAGTACAGCAGCGTATGGAACTGGGCGCCCTTCAAGCCCGCATAGGCCTTGAGGCCATGCACTCCCTTTGCGCCATAGGCCGCCCCCATCAGGTTGAACGCACCGCCGGGAAGGCGCGCGCGCTGGCGCGGCAGATTGGCGGTGGAGGGCTGTCCCCAGGTGGCGAACAGTTCCTCCAAGGTCGCGATGGCGTCCTTGACCGTGACGAGGCGACCGACATCGGCCTCGGTGAGATAGATCGGGGGTGTTGTCATGCAGGGGGTCCCGGTTGAAACTAAAATCTCGCCGCGCCGTCCTTACCGGCCTTACGCCGGCAATCCATCATTCTCGCAAGACGATCGATGCGCGCGTCAAGCCGCGCATGACGACGGACCTCTGGGTCATTGCGGCTACGCCGGCTTTTCGCCGAGAATGGTGACGCGTCGCATCAAGCGCCGTTCAGTCGGGCTGAAATCGGTGCGGGCATGCAGCGCGCAGCGATTGTCCCACATCAGCAGGTCGCCCGGCCGCCATACGTGTTCGTAGATGAACTCGCGGCGCTCCTGGTGATCGAACAGCATGTCGAGCAATTCGTCGCTCTCCTGCCGCGGCAACCCTTCTATCCGCACGGTCATCAGCCGATTGACATAAAGCGCCTTGCGGCCGGTCGCCGGATGGGTGCGGACCACGGGATGCACATAGGACGGTACGCCTTCGGCGATCCGCGTGCCCCGCTTCATCGCCGCGGTATCGTAGTCATAGGCGTTGAGCGCCTTCCGGCCATCGATGCGCCGTTTGATCTCGTCGGGCAGCGTTTCGTAGGCCCTGTAGCCGTTGGCGAACAGCGTGTTGCCGCCTGCGCTCGGTACCTCGAGCGCGTAGAGCATGGAGGCCATGGCCGGCCGCTCCTGGTGGCACTGGTCGGTGTGGAAGTGCATCTCGCCGTCCGGCAGGGCGCCGATCGGTTTGCCGTCCTCGCGGATGTTCGAGATCAGCATCACGGCGGGATGACGGCGCACGAACTGCTTGGTGTGGATCACCGCTGGCGGTCCGAACATTTCCGCGAAGCGGACCTGGTCCTCCTCGCTCAGCTCCTGGTCGCGCAGCAGGATGACGAGGTGCTGATGCCAGACGTCCCTGATTTGCGCGCAGACGCTCTCGTCGACGTCTTTGCTCAGATCGACGCCAATGATCTCGGCGCCCAGCGCCGCCGACAACGGTCTCACGACCAGGGTCGGCGGACGCGGCGTTGTTTGCGTGTGGGCGGGTCGCGTTTCCATCCCATCTCCCGTGATGGGCGGCTCCCAGGGGGCGGTGCCGCGTTGTTGTCGGGCGCGATTATGGGCTGCGGGCAAGCCGCTGCTCAAGGCTCCTTGGCATCGACCAGGATGAAGGCGATGCGGCAGGGCTCGGTGCCGCGATTGACCCAGGCGTGGTTGGTGCCCTGCTGCACCAGCACGTCGCCCGCCTTGAGATGAATCTCCGAATCGTCGAGCAGCATGTCGATCTCACCCGCCATCACGATCGCGTAGTCGACGGTGCGGGTACGGTGCATGGCCGGATGCCGGGGCGGCAGCCCGCGCTTAGGTGCGCCGTCGCCCAGGCTCTGATGCATGGTATGGGGATCGAGCTTTTGCGTCTCCGCCGTCTCCGGGGGAAAATCCACGATGCGAAACACGGTGCCGCCGCGCGGCGGCATGATGCCGATGTCGATCGCGGCGCGGTCGGCGGCGCCGGACAGATCGGCCGGGGTCTGGTCCGTCACCCACAACAACCGCGATACGGTCTGCGCCTGCGGCCGCACCTTCTTGTGCGGATTGGCGCCATCCAACAGCACCACCGCCTTGTCGTTCTTGTCGATCGTGGTGACCACGCGGCGAACGTCTGCACTCAAAGCCATGTTTGCGCTTCTCCCGGAGCTGGTTGGCTGACATCAAAGTTTCGTCGGACGATCATGCAACAGCGCGCGGCTCGCCACCAGCCGGCGGAGGCATGATGGGAATGCATCTATACCGGCTCGGCGTCGACGAGGACGAAGGCGAGACAGGCCGGCGCGTCGGTGCGATTGCTCCAGGCATGGTTGGTCCCGCGCTGCACCAGGACATCGCCGGCCTTGAGCAGCACCTCGCCCTCGTCCATGAGCGCGTAGATCTCGCCGGAAAGCACGATGGCGTAGTCCACCGAACTGGTCTTGTGAAAGCCCGGGTGGCGCGGTGATCCGCGATCGAAGGCGGCGCGCGCCGACGAGCCCGGTTCAGGGCGAGTGTCCGGCGCGCGCACTATAGAGTTGCCGCGCTGGCCGCTCGCTTCGCTCGCCAGCGCGGCGCCGTGACCGGAGCCATCGTCGGCGCTCGCACGCTGCTGCTCGAGCGCGGCGAGGCGTTGCTTGTCGGGCGGATATTCGATGATGCGGAAGACCGTGCCGTGCTTGGGCGGAGCAAGCCGAAAGGGATGGTCGGTGACCTCGCCATCACCGCGGTTGTCGGCGGGCATGGCCCGCGTCTCCCAGAGTTCGGTGACGACGGCACTGCCGGGCCCGCGGTTGTAGACGTGTGGCGCCGCCGCGTCCTTGATGAAAATCGAACAGCCGGCCGCGTTATGGCCGGTAACCACCCGACGGATCCCCCTGGGCATGGATGTCTCCGATGAACCGTGCTCACAGCATTTTCCGGCGAAGCGGGAACCGGGTCGCCGGAGAAAACGCATCAATGCAATAAGCCGACGAGGCTTCCGATCCAAGTGGCACGCAAGCCTCTCAGTCGTGCACGCTGCCGTCCGGCATGAGCGCACCTCTG
>DASSJW010000941.1:0-12653 GCA_035690995.1 Xanthobacteraceae bacterium | reverse complement strand
CCCACGAGCACGGCGTTTTGCGAGCCCGCGGCGCTCGGTGGATTCCATTTGATCTGGTCGGGCAGCTTGTAGACCAGCGCCGACGGATCGAGCTCGACCGCGCTGCCGGGTACCACCGGGCCCAAAGCTAATATCGCGGCGGTTAACACCAGGCGCCTTCGGCTCAGGTGAGCGGCCATTATTTTTTCCTCCCGTTCGTGACCTCCCAAACTTCGTCGAGCATAGTCCGTCCGGGTTGGCCGGCAAAGGCCGGGTCCGAGCGCGGTGCCGTTGTCCGTTACTCGGCCTTCCACGGAATGATGACGCGCTCGAGCTCGTTGAGGGCAAGCGTGATCAGAAATCCGATGATCGCGATCACGAACAGACCGACATACATCTGCTCGACCGCGAAGGTGCTCCAGGCGCTCCAGATCAGGTATCCGAGCCCGCTTTTCGCCCCCACCATTTCCGCCACGGCGATCAGGACGAGTCCGATGCCGATTCCGAGCTTGAAGCCGGTCATGATCACCGGCAGCGCGCCCGGCAGCGCAATGGTCCAGAACGTGTTCCAGCGATTGGCTTTGTAGTTCTGGCCGACGTCGAGATAGATTTTGTTGATCTCGAGCACGCCGGTGGTCGCGTTGATCACCACCGGGAAGAACACGCCGATCGCCACCATGAAGATCTTCGATGCCTCGCCGAGGCCGAAGATCAGCAGCGCCAGCGGAAGGATTGCGCTCTTGGGGACAGGATAAGTCGCCGCGATCAGCGGATCGAAGAGGGCGCGGATCGGCCGGTTGAGCCCCATGGCGATGCCGAGCACCAGCGCCGGGACGCCACCGAGGATGGTCCCATAAAGCAGGCGCTGCATGCTCACTGCGGTGTGGGTGACGAGCTCGCCGCTGCGCAACATCTCGGCCATCGTCGACACTACGCTCGAGGGCGCCGGGAAGAACCGCGTGTCGATGAATCCGAAGCGGGCACAAAACTCCCACAGAGCGAGAAGCGCCAACGGCGAGATCACGCTCAACAGCCGGTCGCGCGTACGCGCGGACATTTTCGAGGCGGCTTCCGAGCCGGTCGCGACGGATTGCACGCTCATGACTTCAACTCCTCCTCCTGCTGGCGCGCGCGGTGGACCTCCTCGCGCAAGCTGGACCAGATGTGCGCGATCAACTCGCCGTATTGCGGGGTCTTTTGCAGCTCCATGATGTTCCGCGGCCGTGCCAGCGGCACTGGCACGAACGTCTTCACCTTCCCCGGCTGGGCCGTCATCACCATGATGCGGTCGCCGAGAAACACGGCTTCGTCGACCGAGTGCGTGATGAACACCACCGTCTTCTTGTGCTCCTCCCAGATGCGCAGCAGTTCCTCCTGCAGCAGCAGTTTGTTCTGCGCATCGAGCGCGGAGAACGGCTCGTCCATCAGCAGGATCTCGGGATCGTTGGCGAAGGCGCGCGCGATCGAAACCCGCTGGCGCATGCCGCCGGACAGCTGGTGCGGATAGTATTTGGCGAAGCGGGTGAGACCGGTGCGCGCGAGATAGTGCCCCACCACCTCCTTGATGGTGGCGGTGGGCGTGCGGCGCATCTTGAGACCGTAGGCGGCGTTGTCCCAGACCGTCATCCAGGGGAAGATCGAGTCGCCCTGAAAAATCATGGAATTCACCGGCCGCTGGGAGTTCGGCGTCTCGATCTCGATTGAGCCGGAGGTGATCGAATCGAGGCCGGCGAGAATACGCAACAGCGTGGTTTTGCCGCATCCGCTCGGCCCCACGATCATGAAAAATTCGCCATGGGCGATGTCGAAGGACACGCCGTCCACGGCGGTGAGTTGTCCAAACCGCTTGTAAAGGTCGCGGATGCGGATGGCCGCGGGCAACGGCTCGGTGGCTTCGACCTTGGCAAGCGGACGCGTCATGGATAATCCTTGGGCGGCGTCAATTTGCCGGGCCGAAGCAACGTTCACAACCTGTTATTTTCGCGCCAAATGGGTCGCGGCGTAGTCGCGGCCAGTGCTAGGCCGCACGAGTTCAGAAATCCGCCGCAGCCATCGACGACCATTGGGCAGGCTCCCGCAACCGCACGCTGCAACGGCGCAGCCCACGGCTTTCAATTTCGCCGTGCGTATTGAACAATCATCCGCACAAAAATCAGCGAGAACGTATGGGAGGACTTTGATCATGGCCGACGCATCGCATTTCAGCCGCCGCCGTCTCCTGCAGGGGGGTGTTGCGCTCGGCGTCTTCGGTGCAGCGGGAGTCCCCGCCGCCCCGGTATTCGCCGCTCCGGCCGGCGCGCCCAGATTGCCGGCGCGCGGCAACATCGTCATCCGCAATGCCTACGTGATGACAATGGAGCCGGGCACGCCCGACATCAAGGATGGCGACGTGCATGTGAAGGACGGAGTGATCGTGGCCGTCGGGCAGAAGCTCAATACGCCAGGCGCGACCACCATCAATGGCGCCGGCATGATCGTGCTGCCGGGATTGGTCGAAACCCACTGGCACATGTGGAATACGCTGCTTCGCAGCATGTCGGGAGAAAAACCGGAGTTCGGTTATTTCCGTACCACCGCTGCGCTCGGGCAGAAATACGAGCCGGCCGATATGTATCAGGGCACGCGGCTCGCGGCGGCAGAAGCGATCAACGGCGGCATCACCTTCGTTCATGACTGGTGTCACAACATCCGTTCACCCGACTATGTCGAGCAAGATTTGCGGGCGTTGCGCGAATCCGGCCTGCGGGCGCGTTTTTCTTACGGCGCTGCGCAGGGAATGCCGAATAGCCAAGGTATCGTGCTCGCCGATTTGGAACGGCTGGCACGCGACTGGCCGAGCCATTCCAACGACGGCCTCATCACGCTTGGCCTCGCTTGGCGCGGCATGGGTGGCAACAATCCTGCCACCGCCATTCCGCCGGAGATCTACAAGGCAGAGATCGCAGCGGCCCGCAACCTCGGCCTTCCGATCTCGGTGCACGCCAGCGGCTCGCGCCCGGCCATCGGCCAAGTCGCCACCATCGCCAAAGCCGGTCTTCTCGCCAAGGACACGCAGATTATTCACGGGGTCGTGCTGACGCCCGAAGAACTCACGGCGATCAAGGACGCCGGTGCTTCGGTCAGCCTGTCGCCCACCAGTGAACTTCGCATCGGCTTCGGCCTGCCGCAGACCGCAAACGTGCTGGCAGCGGATATCCCCGTCGGGTTGTCGGTCGACACGGTGGAGCTCACCGGCAATGCCGACATGTTCGGCATCATGAAGTTCATTCAGAACATCGAGAACGGCAAGAGCGAAAACGAGTTCAAGCTCACGGCCCGCCGCGTGCTCGAACTCGGCACCATCGAGGGCGCACGTTCGATGGGGATCGCGGACAAGGTCGGCTCGCTCAAGGCGGGCAAGCGGGCTGACCTGATCATGGTATCGACGCGCGACGTCAATCTCGGGGTATTCGGCGATCCCGCGCATATGCTAGTGACGGCGGCACAGCCGTCGAACGTGGATACGGTCATGGTGGACGGGCGCATTCTCAAACGCGGCGGCAAGCTGACGGCCATGAACACTGTCCAGATCGCCACCGAAGCGGCCGCGGCCAACGCGGCGCTGCGCAAACGCGCGAATTGGTGGTGAGATCAAACATGTCGACCCACGCCAGTTAAGTGGCGCGCTCCATGAAGATCGTCCGCGTCACGGGGACGCCGCTGAACGTCCCGCTGCAGGTTTCGCTTCCGGGCATCGAGCGGAAGTCGTCGCTCGAGGGCTGTTTCGTGGAGGTCGAAACCGATGCCGGCATCGTGGGCCATGGTTTGGCGGCGATCACCCGCGAGACCGTCATCGCGGAGATCGTGAACGGCGTGATCGCGCCGGCGATCACGGGCGATGATCCGCTCGCCAACGAGGCGATCTGGGAGAAACTCTATTGGATGTTGACGCCGCGCGGTCAGACCGGTTTTGGCATGCAGGCGCTCTCGGCCGTAGACATCGCGCTGTGGGACATCAAGGGCAAGGCGTTGGGCCAGCCGGTATGGCGCCTCCTCGGCGGCGCCCGCTCGCGGGTGCCGCTTTACGCCACCTTCGGCTTCAACTTCTTCGATCGCGACCAGCTTGCGGCGGCCGCGAAGCTCTGGGTATCGCAAGGCTATCGCCGCCTGAAAATGGTGGTCGGCCACGAGGCGCTGCGCCGGCGTGAGGCTCGGCCACTGTCGGAGGTCATCCGGGAGGACGCGGCGCGGGTACGCGCCGTCCGGGACGCGGTGGGACCGGATGTCGAGCTGTTCATCGACGCCAATTGCAGTCTCGATCTCTATCACGCGGTTCGCTTGGCGGAGATGGTGAAGCCGTACGGGATTTCGTTCTTCGAGGAACCGATCACCCAGAACGACGTGCTGCAGATGCGCGAGATGCGGCGTGCGACGGGTGTCGCCCTTGCCTGCGGCCAGAACGAGGGCCTGATCTTCCGTTTCCGCGATCTCCTGCTGCACGAGGCGGTCGACTACGTCCAGCCCAACGTTGTGAGCAGCGGCGGGTTCACGCAGTGCGCCAAGATCGCGGGCTTGGCCGCTGGCTTCAACGTGCCGCTGGCCAATGGCGGGGCTTGGCCCTATCACAATATGCATCTGCAGGCGGGCCTGGCTAATGGCGGCCTGGTCGAAATGCATTACCTGGCGGTCGAGTTTTGCCAACGGATCTATCGCGATCTGCCGAAGCCGAAGGATGGATGGCTCCCGCTGCCGGATGCGCCGGGACTTGGCTTCGAGCCGGACCACGACGCAATTCGCGAGATCGCGAAGACATCGCACGCGCGCGCAGACTGATCGTTGGTGGGCAGGAGCCCGCGGCGCGCACGCGATTTGGCGGCAGCCGCGATGGCTGCTAGAAGGCCGCACCATTTCATCCAGGAACGAAAAACAAGATGAAACGAAGCGTCGATCGAATCCTCACAACTCATGTCGGCAGCTTGATCCGGCCGCAGCCGCTGCAGGAGTTTCTGCGCGCCAAGCAGGCAGGCAAACCATTCGACGTGCGGGCTTACGACCGCTGCCTCACGCAATCGGTCGCCGATATCGTCCGGCGGCAGGCCGAGGCCGGCATCGATGTGATCAGCGATGGTGAGTTCGGAAAATCCATCAGCTGGTCGCAATACGTGTTGGAGCGCCTGAGCGGGTTCGAGCGGCGTCCGGTGAAACCGGGCGCCAACCCGTTTCAGCGCGGCGCCGATCGCGAGCGGTTCGCCGAGTTCTATGCCGAGCTTGATGCACACGAAGAGGTCGCAACCAGGACAGATTCGGTTTGCGTCGGGCCTATCAGCTATACCGGGCAGGCCGAGCTGCAGCGCGACATCGACAACTTCAAGGCAGCGCTGAAGGGCGTGGAGGTCGAGGAGGCGTTTCTGCCAGTCGCTGCGCCCGCCAGCGTCATCCCAGACCGCAAGAACGAGTATTACAAGAGCGACGAGGAGTGCCTGATCGCGATCGGCGCGGCCATGCGCACGGAATACAAGATGATCGTCGATGCCGGCTTTCTGCTGCAGCTCGATGATGCTCGCGCCGCTGTTACCTATGATCGCATGGTGCCGCCGGCAGAATTCGCCGACTACCGCAAGTGGGTCGACATGCACATGGACGTGCTCAACCACGCGATCGAAGGCCTGCCGCCCGATCGCATCCGCTATCACGTCTGCTGGGGAAGCTGGCCGGGGCCGCATACCACTGACGTGCCGCTCAGGGAGATCGTCGACCTCATTTTGAAGGTGAAGGTCGGAGCCTATGTGATCGAAGGCGCCAATCCGCGCCACGAGCACGAGTGGAAGGTCTGGAAGGATGTGAAGCTGCCCCCGGGCAAGGTACTGATTCCCGGCGTCATCAGTCACGCGACCAACGTGGTCGAGCATCCCGAGCTCGTCGCCGAGCGGATCAGCCGTTATGCGCGGCTCGTTGGGCGTGAGAACGTATTGGCGGGAACGGATTGCGGTTTTGCGCAAGGGCCATTCTACCGGCGGGTCCACCCGTCGATCATGTGGGCAAAACTCGATGCGCTGGCGGAAGGCGCGCGCCTTGCCAGCAAGGAGCTGTGGACCTGACGGTCGGCCCGACCCGTCAACGCGTCTTCGAAAGCAGCCGATCGATGCTGAAGCGACCGGGCCCGGTCACGAACAGCAGCAGCGCGCCGCCCAGGATCGCAAGATTCTTGACGAAGTTGGTTTGTTGCGCCGCCATCTGAGCGGGCGGGTATTCCCAGTAGCGGTGCGCCAGCGCGGTCGCAACGATGAGGAACAGTGCGCAGAGCAGCGCGGCATAGCGCGTGCCAATGCCCAAAATCAGGGTAGCGCCGATCAAGAACTCAACCAACGCGCCAATCCACGACATGATCCCGGGAGCGGGCGCTTTGAGAGCCGTCAGGTAGCCTTCGAAGCCCGCGATGTTCCCGAGCTTGCCCCAGGAACTGGACAGAAAGAGCCAGCCCAGCAGCACGCGACCTACAAGCAGAACGGCGTCGGTGGAGTTGGCTGCCATACTGTCTGTGCACGACAGCAGCGGATGAGACGATTCGCTTGACTGGACGGTCATGGTTTCACCCTCATGTTGTTACCGATGGACTCGCCACGTACACGAATTTCGCCATGTGACGCTTGCCGGGCCTGCTTCGCTTCGGCCGCTTGCGCTTGATCAGATCTCCCGTCCGATCATCCGGTCGAGCGAGCATTGCCCGCCGCCGCGGATCAAGAAGAACAGAGCGCAAAGCCCGATCAGGAGGGGATATTCATAGCCGCCGGCGCTCCAAAAGAACCCTTTGGCGGACGTGAACTTCACCGCCACGATCATGAAGATCAACACCGCAGCGGCCGCAAAGCGGGTGAACAGTCCGAGCACCAGCAGGATGCCGCCCACGAGTTCGGTGCAACCAACCAGCGTGCCCCAGAACATGCCGGGAGTGTAGCCCAGCCGTTCGAACAGCGCCGCGTTGTTGGTCAACCCCATACCGCCGAATGCTCCGAACAGCTTTTGCATGCCGTGCGGGATAAGGATCGCGCCAACGCCAATGCGCAAGATCGGCTCGGCGTAGTCGTTGACGGCGCTGTAGATTCCGCCAAGCGCGGGTACGTAAAGACGCGATGCTGCTTCAGCCATGGAAGTCCCCCTCGATGCGTTTCCCGAGCTCTCGCCTTCGCCGGATACCAACGGGCGAGAATCACGCCTCTGCAAGGGGCGCTGCAGGTCAGCTTATCGGTCCCATGGCTCGGTGCAAAGAGCCTTGGAATAGCCGTATCCGCCTTGTTCATGCGCCAACCCGGGACCGAGGTCGGAACCGGATGCGCCACACGCAGGTTGACCGGAAAAATCTGGAAGCCAGAGCTTGATATGCGCTTGAAGATCGTTCAGTTCCTGGCGGTGGTGCTCACCGCGCTCGCCCTGGTGCCCGGTGGCGCGCACGTATTCGCGCTGCCCAACAAGATCGGCCTCGCGGCAGATCAGTATTTCATTGTTCAGAACATCTATCGCGGATGGAGCCTGCTCGGCATTGTTCTGGTCGGCGCATTGATTGCCGACCTCATGCTGACACTGATGCTGCGCCGTCAGGGTGCGGCTTTCGCGCTGGCGCTGCTCGGGTGTCTTTGCATGGCGATCACGCTCGTCGTGTTCTTCGCCTGGACCTATCCAGCCAATCAGGCGACCGACAATTGGACGACCATCCCGGACAACTGGGAGCAACTGCGCCGACACTGGGAGTATTCGCACGCCGCCAACGCGGTCGTGACTTTTGCGGCGCTATGCTCCGTCACCCTGTCCGTCTTGATGACGCGGAAATGAACGACGCGGCGCTGGCTTTCCGCCGTCGAGCGGCGAAGCGCCTCATTGAACGGTCCGGAGCGCTTGTCTATGGTCGCTTGCAATGGCCGTCAAAGCACGGGAGGAATTGGAAATGTCTCTGTCGCTGCGCGCCGCCGCGTTTGCTTTGACACTTGCCGGGCCGCTTGCTTTCCCGCTCTCTCCTGCTGCTGCCCAGGCGCAGGACTATCCATCGCGTCCGGTCAAGATCGTGGTGCCGTTTGGCGCCGGCGGCCCCGCCGACGTCTACTCCCGTGTTCTTGCCCAGCATTTGTCCGAGGCGCTCAAACAGCCGTTCGTGGTCGAGGACCGACCGGGGGCGGGCTCCCTCATCGGCACCGATGCGGTCGCGAAGTCGCCGCCTGACGGCTACACGCTGCTCGCCATGTCCAACACTCACACGACAAACGAGTCGCTCATCGCCAACAAGCCGTTTCAATTGATGCGCGACTTCGTGCCGGTCGCCGGTATCAACTATTCCGACCTCGTGATGGTGATTCATCCCTCCGTGCCCGCGAAAGACCTCAAGGAATTCATCGCCTACGCGAAGTCCAAGCCCGGAGAACTCAACTATGCCTCGTCCGGCGCCGGTACGCCCTATCACATGGCCGGCGAATTATTCAAAACCATGAGCGGCACGAACCTGGTGCATGTGCCGCACAAAGCGTCCGGTGAAGCGCGCAACAGCGTGATCGGCGGTCACGTCCAGATGATGTTCGACGCGATCACCACCATGGCCGCGAACGTGAAGGCCGGGCAGGTGCGCGCGCTCGGCACCTCTGCCGCCAAGCGCTCGACCGTGCTGTCCGATGTTCCCACCATCGCGGAGGCGGGCGTGCCGGGTTACGAGTCCACGATCTGGCTCGGCATCATGGCTCCGGCCGGCACTCCAAAGGCGATCGTGGACAAGCTCAACGCCGAGATCAACAAGGCGATCAGCCGCGCCGATGTGAAGGAAGCGTGGGACAAGCAGGGGGCGGTGCCGCTGGTGATGACTCCCGCCGAGTTCGATGCGTACCTGCGCAAGGACATCGAGAAATGGGCCAATGTGGTGAAGGCCTCGGGCATCAAGGCGGACTGATCGCAGCGCACCGCCGGCTGTCCGAATCGCTGCGTCCGGTGTTCATCCGTTATTTTTTGGCCGCCGCCTTCACCGGGTCTTTCACGTTCGGGATGGTTTCGAATTCGATGTTCCAGAGCTCGCCAGCCTGCTTCTCGACTCGGCGGATATAGATGTTTTGAATGATGTCTCGCGTCTCCGGATCGATCGAGATCGGACCGCGCGGGCTTTCCCATGCCATCCCCTTCATGGCGCCGACGAGCGCATCGCCGTCGGTCGACCCCGCGGTCTTCCGCAGCGCTTCATAGATGACATGCATGCCATCGTAGCCGCTGACCCCGAAAAAGTTCGCGCGCATGCCGTTGTTCGCCTTCCGCATGCCATCCACGAAGGCCCGGTTCTTCTCCGAAGGATGCGCCGCCGAGTAGAAATAGGCCGTCACCGTGCCGAGCATCACGTCGCCCATATTGTTCAGGGTGTCGTCGTCGGTGAGATCCCCGGCACCGAACAGCCGGATACCCGACTTGTCGAGGCCGCGCTCCACAAACTGCCGCATCAGCGCGGCTGCCTGACCGGCAGGGACGAACACGAAGAGACCGTCCGGCGTCGCATCGCGTGCCCGCTGCAGGAACGGCGCGAAATCCGGGTTCTGGAGGGGGATTCGCAGCGCTTCGACGACTTGTCCGCCCGCGCGGGCAAAACTGTCCTTGAAAAAGGTCTCGGAGTCGTAGCCGGGGGCGAAGTCGGAGACCATGCTCACGGCTTTCTTCATGCCGTGTCGGGCCTGCCAATCCGCAATGACGACCACCGGCTGGGCTTGGGCGAAGCTGGTGCGGACGATGTAAGGCGAGCGCTCGGTCACGATGGATGTCGCCGCGGCCATGACGATCATCGGGAGCTTTGACTGGGTCGCGAGCGGTGCGGCCGCGAGCGCGAGCGGGGTCAGCCCAAAACCGGCAATGGCATTCACCTTGTCGTTGACGATGAGTTCCTGCACGAGGCGTCGCGTTTGATCCGCGATGCCGCCATCGTCCTTAATGATCAGCTCCAGCTTCTTGCCCGCGACGGTATTGCCATTCTGCTGCAGGTAGAATTGCGCGCCGGCTGCCACCTGCTTGCCGGTCGAGGTGAACGGTCCGGTGAGCGGCGCAACCAAGCCGATCTTGTAAGTTTCCTTGTATGCCTCCTGCGCTTGCGCGGATCCGAGAAGCGCGAGAGCCATCATCGCCGCCAGGACCGATCGACCCATCGGAACCTCCCTGGAGTTCTTGTTGTCGAATTGTCGTGCTTGCTGGGCTTTTTGCAAGCGGGCGGCAGTGGCCCGATGGGGCCCCCGGAGTGAAGAGTGGCGCTGCGTGCGGCCTGGCTGCAACGAACAAGCAGATGTGGACGCTGCGTGCACGGCATTGGCAGCGGCCGCGCGCATTTGAGGTTGCGCGCTGATGTCAAAGGGCCGAAAATATCGAGATATTCCAAGACCGCGGCGTGCAAGCCGTTGAGGAGGAGACCCCATGCTCTCGGCGATGAAGTTCCAGGTCATCCTGTGGGGAATGGCGCAGCTGCTCAAATTCTCGGCGTGGCGATATCCGGTGTTTCAGGCGCGACTCAAGGAGCGCAATCTCGTGGCGCAACTCAAGGCGCGCGACGAGGAGATCGGCCGCTGGTACGCCATCCGCGACGGCAAGGTCACTTCGGGACACGGGCTGCGCGCCGACGCCGACGTGACGCTCGCCTTCAAGAACGCCGCCCTTGGTGCCGATCTGCTGATGCCGCCGATCAACTGGCTCGATCAGATCAACGCGCAGAAGGATTTCAAGCTCACGGTCGACGGCCCGGAGGATCTCACCAACTGGTTCGCCCAGACCATCATGATGAGCCAGAGCGTCGGCTTGAAGATCGGCACGCGGCTCGCCGACGGCACCATGCGCTACTGCAACATGACCAACGGCGGGCCGGTCTTCGTCTATGTCAAGGATGGCAAGATCATCCGCATGACGCCGATCGACTTCGGCGACGACGATCCGCCGCCGTGGACGATCGAGGCGCGCGGGCTGAAGCTTACGCCGCCGCGCAAGACCACCCTCGCGCCGCACGGGCAGAACGCGAAGTCGATCGTGTATTCGCCCGATCGCTTGCTTTATCCGATGAAACGCGTCGACTTTGACCCGAATGGCGAGCGCAATCCGCAGAACCGCGGCAAGTCCGGGTACGTTCGCATCTCCTGGCAGGAGGCGCTCGATCTTGTCGCCGGCGAGATCAAGCGGCTCAAGTCCACTTATGGCCCCGGTGTCATGGCGGTCTCGCACGGCTCGCATCATACCTGGGGCAATATCGGGTACTATCTCTCCGCGCTTTTCCGATTCCGCAACGCCGTCGGCTACACCCAGAACCACCATAATCCCGATAGCTGGGAGGGCTGGTACTGGGGCGCGGTCCACCATTGGGGCTATACGCTGCGCGTCGGTCAGTCGGAGACCTACGGCACCGTCGAGGACTGCCTGCAGAACTGCGACATGATCGTGTTCTGGGCTGCCGATCCCGAGAGCACCAGCGGCTCCTACGGTGCGCAGGAAGGCACGGTCCGCCGGCAATGGCTGAAGAACCCGAAGCTCGGCATCAAGGTCGTGCACGTCGACCCGTACTACAACGCGTCGGCGCAATTCCTGCCGGGCAAGTGGTTCGCGCCCAGGCCCACCACCTCGGTCGCGATGGCGATGGCGATCGCCTATGTCTGGATCAAGGAAGACCTCTACGACAAGGAGTACGTGAAGACCCACACTGTCGGCTTTGACAAATGGAAAGCCTATCTCGTGGGCGAGGACGACGGCATCGCGAAGACGCCGGAATGGCAGGAGGCGGAGACCGGCGTTCCGGCGAAGGACGTGCGCGCGCTGGCGCGGGAGTGGGGCCGCAAGCGCGTCTATCTGGCCCCCGGCGGCTGGGGCAACGGCCACGGCGGCGCCTGCCGCAACCAGACCGGCATCCAATGGGCGCGGGTCATGGTGTGCCTTACCGCCATGCAGGGGCTCGGCAAGCCGGGCGTCAACATGGGCAATCTGCAATGGGGCTGCCCGCTCGACTTCCAATTCTACTTCCCCGGCTATTCCGAGGGCGGAATGTCGGGCGACCTCGAAGGCACGGCGCTGCCGGTCTCGCTCTACCAGCGCATGCCGCAATTGCCGACCATGAACACGCCGTTTCAACGCATCCCGCGGCTATGGACCCCGGAGGCGATCGCCGACGGCAAGGCCGAAGGCTATCCCTGGATCGGCAAATCGATCGAGCATCAGTTCGCCAAGTTTGTCTATCCGGCGCCCGGCCATGCGCCCGTGCGCATGATGTTCAAGTATGGCGGCTCGATCCTGTCCACCATGAACAACACGAACCGCTGGGTGCGCATGTATCAGTCACCCAATCTCGAATTCGTGGTCAACCAGTCGATTTGGTTCGAGGGCGAGGCCAAGTTTGCCGACGTCATTCTGCCGGCCTGCACCAATTTCGAGCGGGTCGACATCAGCGAGTGGGCAGGACTTGGCGGCTATGGCCATCATGGTCAGCAGCAGCTCAATCATCGCGTCATCATCTTCCAGGCGCCGGCGATCGAGCCCTTGGGCGAGTCGAAATCCGATTTCTGGATCTTCAACGAGATCTGCAAGCGGCTCGGCCTGGCGAACTACTTCTCGGAAGGCGTCAACGAGATCGATTGGGTCAAGCGCCTGTACCTCGCCTCCGACATGCCGAAGGTGATTTCGTGGAGGAAGTTCATCAAGCGCGGTTACTACGTGGTGCC
>DASSJW010000940.1:0-2717 GCA_035690995.1 Xanthobacteraceae bacterium | reverse complement strand
TCCCGACCATTTTCTCGGCGGCCAGATGAAGCTCGATGCCGAAGGCGCGCGCCGCGGCATCAAGGAGCAGATCGCCGATCCATTGAAGCTCGACCCGATTGCCGCCGCGCAGGCCATCGTCCAGATCGCCATCGCCAAGATGTCGCTCGCCGTGCGCGAGGTGTCGGTCGCGAAAGGCTACGATCCCCGCGATTTTGCGCTCGTGGCGTCGGGCGGGGCGGGACCGCTGCACGTGGTGGCGATCGCGCGCGAGCTGTTCATTCCCGCGGTCGTCGTGCCGCTGTTCCCGTCGCATTTCTCCGCGCTGGGCATGCTGTTGGCGGACGAGCGGCATGATTTCATCCGCACGTTCTATTCCGATCTCGCCACGGTCGACTTCGCAACGCTCGCGAAGATCCATCACGAGATGGTCGCGGAAGCGACCGCAAGCCTGCGCCACGCAGCGGACGCCGAGCGTCAGATCCATCTCGACCTGCGCTATGTCGGCCAGGAATTCACGCTGCAGGTGCCGGTGAGCGTGGACCAGATCGAGCGCGCAGACCGCGCCGGCATTCGCGCCGCGTTCGACGCGCTCTATGAGCATCGCTACGCCCACCACTCGCCCGACGAGCCGGTCGAGATGGTCAATATCCGGCTTGCCATGATCGGCAAGCGCCCGAAGCTGAGCTTTCCCCGCCTCGCCGAAGGTGAGCGCGCGAAGCCGTCCCGGCAGCGCGAGGTCTATTTCAGCGACACGCGCCGGGCGTTGCCCTGCCCGGTCTACGAGCGCGAAACGCTCGGCGCCGGCAGCAAGATCACCGGCCCCGCGCTCATCCAGGAGCACGGCACCACGACGGTTCTGTTCGAGCAGGACGCCTGCACCGTCGCGCCCTCGGGTGAGCTGATGATCACGGTGGGAGCAGCGTGATGGCGGCGCGCCACCAGGCCGCCACCGAACGCGCAAGACATGCGATAAGATCGCAGGCAGGAAACGCGCAGGAGGCGACGAAATGATCGCCGCGATCACCAGGCGTGGCCTAGGGCCGCCCGATTTGGATCACGTCACGTGCGACGAGTTCGGTGGGCTCCCTCTCCCCGGCGAGGCTAGTATGAGCACAGATCTCTGCATGCGATTTGGCCTTGCGGAGGAGGAATCTGGTGTGATTCTGTTTCTGCCGTCGCGATTCGGGGGACTGGGCGATGGCGGAGATGGATATCGGGTATTTCGGCGACCGGCGCCTAAAAAAAATGGCGCTCAGTTGCTGGCACGCGTTTGCGAGCGCCAGACGATTGGTCTGCGCAAGCTTGGAGACGACCGAGCCGAAACGGTAAAGTTTCGACGATTTCTGATGAACGAGCGGGTCACGGTCGAAAAGATGGTGGCCCGCGTGCGGGCGCGGGTGACGGAGGCGGCGGCCGGCCGGCACGTGCTGGCGATCCAAGATACCAGCGAAATCAACTACGAGGCCAAGCGAGCGCGCAAACATGGGCTCGGCACGGTAGGCAACGGCAGCGATGTCGGGCTGTTTGTCCATCCGGTGCTGACCGTCGACGCCGAGAGCGGGCAGTGCCTCGGCTTGACCGATGTCCAGGTGTGGCGGCGGTTCAAAAAGAAGGCCGCGGACTACCGCAAGCAGCCGATCGAGGAGAAGGAATCCTATCGCTGGCTGAAAGGTCCGCGCCGCGCCAAATGGGCGTTGGCCAAAGCCGCCATGGTCACGATCATCGACGACCGTGAGGGGGATATTTACGAAAAATGGGCTCGCCTGCCGGACCGTCGCACTCATCTGTTGACCCGCGCATGTCGGGACCGCGCCATAGCGGGCGGCGGCAGCTTGTTCGCCACCATGGCAGCATTCCCCGAGCAGCATCGCTTCACGCTCGATCTGCCGGCCCGGCCGGGCAAGCGTCAGGCGCGCCAGGCGCGGTTGAGTATGCGCTTCGGCCGGGTCCGCATCTGTCGCCCGAAATCCTGCTCCGATCGCAATGCACCGCCCGAGATCGAGTTGTTCGCGATCGAAGTCCGCGAGCTCAACCCGCCGGCGGGCGAAGAGCCAATCCATTGGCGCTTGCTGACCACGCATGACGTCCAAACCGTCGCGCAAGCCGTGACGGTGATCGGTTGGTATCGCCAGCGCTGGCACGTCGAACAACTGTTCCGAACCGTCAAGCGCCAAGGGTTGGGCATTGAACAGAGCGTCGTTGAGCACGGCGATGCCCTCGAAAAGCTCGCCGTCATTGCCCTCATCGCCGCCTGCCAGACCATGCAGCTGGTGCTCGCCCGCGCCTCCAACGATCACGATCAGCCGGCAATCCACGTTTTTGACGACCGACAGATCAAGGTCCTGGACGCCCTGCAGGCGCGACTGCAAGGCCGCACCACCAAGCAGCAAAATCCCTATCCACCCAGAACCCTCGCTTGGGCCGCCTGGACCATCGCTCGCCTCGGCGGCTGGTCCGGCTACGAAAGTGAACGATCCACCGGACCAATCACAATGCGAAACGGGCTCGAACGCTTCAATGCCATCGTCCAAGGATACTTCCTCGATGAAGATGTGTGCTCATGCTAGCCCGTCAGACTAAGGGTAAAGTGGTTGTTGTAATGTTCGACCACGTCCTTCACGGTTGCGAAGCGGCCGTCGTGATAGAAGCCGCCCTTGTGGATCTGCTTCGTCTCCCACAGCGCCCGCAGGGGCGTCGTGCGATACGAGTCGTCAGGCGAACGCTTAGCTTGAAAA
>DASSJW010000939.1:0-7336 GCA_035690995.1 Xanthobacteraceae bacterium | reverse complement strand
AAACGGTGATGCCGGGCTTCGATATCCTTGCGTGGGCCGGGATGTTCGGACCGGCGAACCTGCCGCCGGAGATCGTGAAGGTGCTCGCCGATGCCGTGCAGAAGGCGCTGTCGACCCCGTTGGTGATTGAACGCCTGAACGCCGGGGGCGCCGAAGTGTTCTGGAGCGGGCCGCAGGAGTTCTCCGAATTCGTGAAAGCCGAGCTGGTGAAGTGGACGGCAGCAATCAAGGAAGCCGGCATCGAGCCGGAATGAACACATGACGCTCAAAATCCTGTGCGCTCGCTCGATGACCACGGTCGTCAATGCGCTGGCGGGCAAGTTCACGCGCGCAACCGGTCAAAGACTCGACATCACGTTCGCGACCGTTGGTGCATTGCAGGCAAAGCTCGCCGCCGGCGAGCGCGCCGACATTCTCATTCTCGGCGCACCGGCGATCGCGAAGATGGAGGAGGCCGGCGCGATCGTGCCAGGGAGCAGCAAGGATATCGCGCGCACCTCGATCGGGATTGCCGTGCGCGGCGACGCACCGGCGCCCGATATCTCGACCGCCGAGGCGTTCAAGCAAACGCTGAGCGCGGCCCGTACGATCGCGTTCAGCGACGCCGCGGTCGGCGGCTCGGCCGGTGTTCACCTTGCCGAGCTGTGGGGCCGCATCGGCATGGCCGACGAGATCAAGCGCAAGGCGATGCCGCAGAAGAGCGGCGGAGAGGTCGCCACGCGCGTGGCCGAGGGCCAGGCGGACATCGGGCTGACCTTGATCGCGGAGATCGTACCGATCTCGGGCGTGCGGGTGGTCGGCAAAATTCCGCCGCCGCTCGGCAACGATACGACCTACGCTGCGGGAATTTCGACCGGCTGCGCCGATCAGGCTGCGGCTGCCGCCTTCATCGCTGCGCTGGCGCAGCCCGCCGAGCGGGAGGTCTGGACCGCCGCAGGATTCGAACGGCCGGAATGAAAGGTGCGAAGCGCGCCGGGCGGGTGACGTTTTGCCACGGCTGATTTGGCCCGCCGATCGGAGCGGGACGATGGATTTCGGGGCCGGGGCGCTGCACGTAATGCGGAACATGATAAAACTCGGCTCGAGGGAGCAGACACATGCCCGGGATCATTCGCCGGATCTGGCGAGCCTGTCGCTTGCGTGCGCTTGGCGTAATGTCGGCCGTCGCTACCCTGGCGCTCGCCACTGCCGGCGCGCAGGCCGCCTATCCCGAGCGAGCGATCACGCTGATCGTGCCATTTGCCGCGGGTGGCCCCACCGACATCGTCGCGCGCATCGTCTCGCTCGCATTCCAGAAGTCGCTGGGCCAGTCGGTGGTGGTTGAAAATCGCGGCGGCGCGGCCGGGAATATCGGGATGGCGATCGCCGCCCGTGCAGTGCCCGACGGCTATACGCTGCTGCTGAGTTCGACCGCGATCGCCGTCAACCCGGCGCTGTTCAAGAACCTCGGTTACGATCCGATCAAGGATTTCGCGCCGGTGTCCGAGCTCGTCAACGCGCCCAACGTGATCGTCGTTCGCGCCAATTCCGGCATCAACACGCTGGCCGATCTGATCGCGCGAGCCAAGGCGGCGCCCGGCACGTACAACTACGCGAGCCCGGGCGCGGGCACCAAGTCCCATCTCACCGGCGAGCAGCTCAAGCTGCGCGCCGGCATCGACATGGTGCACGTGCCCTATCGTGGCGCCGCGCCGGCGGCGATGGCGGTGCTGGAGGGAACGGTGCAAGTCGGCTCGGTCGCGTTGGCCGCCGCCGAGGCCCTCATCAAGGACGGCCAGCTCAAGGCGCTCGCGGTCACCGGCGCGACGCGCTGGTTCTCGCTTCCGGACGTGCCGACCATGATCGAGTCCGGCTTTCCCGGATTCGTGTCGGATACCTTCAACGCGCTGTTCGCGCCTGCGGGTACGCCACCTGAGATCGTGGCCCGGCTCGCGCGCGAAAGCCAGGCGGCGATGAAGACGCCGGAGGCGCAGGAGCAGGCGCGCAAGGCCGGCTTCGAGGTGGTTGCCGGCACGCCGGATCAGCTTGCCGCGCGCATCGCCAGCGAAATTCCCGCCGTGAAGGAGCTGGTCGCCAGGGTCGGCATCAAACCGGAGTAAACCTTGGCAATCTTTGGCGCACGAGCGGCGGCCGCATTGCGCATACCGCTCCAAATGAATCCTGCGAACGGAGGACGGAAAATGATGGGCTTTGCACTGGCGCGCGGGCTGCTCTGTTCGGCTTTTCTCGTCGCTCTTGCCACGGTCGGCCAGGCGCAGACCTATCCCAGCAAGCCGCTCCGCATCATCCTGCCCTACGTTCCCGGCGGCATCATCGACACCGCCGGCCGCAATCTCGCGCTGCGCCTGAGCGAAAGCCTGGGCCAGTCGGTCGTCGCCGAGAACCGTCCGGGCGCCGGCGGCATGGTGGGTGCCGATGTCGCCGCCCGCTCCACGCCCGACGGCTACACCATCCTCTTGACGGACCCCGGCCTGGTGTCCAACCCCACGCTGCAGACGGACGTGCCCTACGATCTGTTCAAGGGACTGCAGGCGGTTTCGATCATCGGCTCGTCGCCCGCCGTGATCGTTGCGTCGCCCACCTTCCCAGTGACGACGTTCGCGGAGCTCATCGCCTATGCCAAGGCCAATCCCGGCAAGCTCAATTTTGCTTCCGCCGGCATCGGCACCGCGCCGCACCTCGCGGGCGAACTGATCAAGCTGCAGACCGGCATCGAGATGACGCATGTGCCTTATCGCGGCATAGGCGCGGCATACCCGGATGTCATGAGCGGCAAGGTGCAGCTCGCGTTCTCCAGCATCGCCGGTGCCGTGCCGTTCACGAGCGACAATCGCGTGCGGCCGATCGCGACGACGGGTTCCGCACGCAGCCCGGTCTATCCGAACGTGCCGACCGTGGCCGAATCCGGCTTGCCCGGGTTCGACGTGGACCTCTGGATCGGCATTTACGCACCGGCTGGGATGCCGCCGGCGGTGCTCGCGAAGCTCAACAGCGAATTGAACAAGGTGCTGCAACAGCCCGAGCTCAAGGCGGCGTTCGGCAAGATCGGCATCACGCCGCGCGGCACCAGTCCGGAGGAGGGCGCGGCCTTCACGCGGTCCGAATACGAGAAGTGGAAGAAGGTGATCGTGGAAGGCAAGATCAAGCCGGAGTAACGGACCGGGACGACAGGGGACCGAGGGAGCAGTCCCCGCCGTGAATCTTGGCCGAACTCAGGAGCCGGGCGGCGCGCCGCTGACCGTCACCTCGATGCGTCCGGTCGCGCGGTTCTTCTCGTAGTAAATTGTATTGCCTTCCAAATTGACATCTCCGAGATCGACGTCCCGGTCGGGCAGGATGGCAATGGCCCGCTTGCCGATGAAGACCAGGAGCTGGGAATTCTTCTGGGCCTGAGCCGCCGACCATCGCTTCAGCAGGGCATACAGCTTTTTTTCCTGCCATGCGCCCGGGAATGCGGCATCGACATGCGCCGATACCCGCCGGCCGCCGTGCTCGACCGTGAAGACGATTTTCGACTTCTGCGGCCTGAATTCGTCGGGAAAGTTTTCATCGCTGAGCCACAGACAATCAAACGTCCGGCACTCGGAGGGACGGGTCGGATAGATCTTGCAGCCGGCTCCCTTGTCGCAGAACTCGCACCATTTGTTCATCGGTTTGTTCAGCGCGGTGATCGCCATCACCTTGCAACATAGAGTGCAGCTTCCGCAGGTTCGCATGGGACGCTTTCCGCTACGCAGCGAGAGCAGCAATGCATCGGCGCTGCGTCATTCGATCTGGCGAAACCGCCACCGAAGTGTCTTCCCGACCGCGAAGGCGCTGCGCTGGTCGGGGCCAGGGGGCAATCGTCATCAGCAATTCAGCAACCGCTCCATGACGCTCCGAAAATCAGCCTCAGCATTCAGAAGAGTCGTCGTTGCCTTCGAGCGGATGACGTTCGGCGCCGAAGAATACGACGCTGCGTGCGACCGGCAAATGGAATCTTGGCTCGATGTCATCCGACAGAAAAAGAAGGGCCGCCCTGACGGGCAGCCCTTCCATTGTCGAGCCGTGGTCCGGCTAAACTGCTGTGACAACGCCGCGATTAGGCGGCGCCGGGCCCCTTAGAGGTATCGACCCAGCTCACAGATGCCGGCGACCGCGGCGATAGACAATGAGACACTGGATCACCTCCTTTCAGTTGTTGACGACTCGCGTAGTCTAAGGAGCATTCGGCGATTGTCAAAGCGCGCACACCGGGCGGGATGGAACTCACGCGCGTTCAACGCGCGCGGGTTCGTCAGGCCGAGTGTGGCGCGAGTTAGGCGCGGCGGAGCCGCGCGGCGAAAGCCGGCGTGGGGCCAGTGCCTACTCCGCTGGCAGGGCAGGCAGAATGCAGCTACGGGTGTCTCAACGGCCTGTTCTCGGGATTGAGACGGTCCGCCTGTTGCACCGTGATCCTGCAGGCAGCCTCGCGCTCGGCTTCGGATGGCAACTCGCTGTGGTTTCGGTCAAAGGACTGCGGGTTGCGCAAACATTCGGCAACGTAGTGCTCAATATACGCGGCGTATTCCGGGGAGCCCGGCTTCACGCGTTCCGGCTGGCTGAAGCGTGTGAAGCTGAACATGAGCAAGAGCCCGCCGACGATCGCGCCCAAGGTCAGCCAATCGCGCAGCTTCATGAGGCGCCACGTGCCGGCCCCCGCTGAGCACGTCCTTTTCTCGCTGCTGCCGTCATGCCAAAAAGGAGATGCGGAAGGAAGGCAAAAAAATAGTCATCGGCCGCGATTGCGTGGGAGAACGCCATGAGGACGATATTTGCTTTGCTGGTGGGCCTGTCCAGCGTTGCGGCCGCGCCGGGCGCCGGCGCGGAAACGTTGAAGGTCGCGGTCGCGCAACGCGGCTTCTGGAACAGCACCTTCATCGATGTCGGCCTGAAGCAGGGGTACTTCAAGGAAGCCGGGCTCGATATCGAAATCCTTTACACCGAAGGCGGCGCATCGACGCTCACGCCGGTGATCGCCGGCAGCATCGACATCGCCATGACCAATGGCATTCTCGGCGTCGTGGCGGCCTATGCCAAAGGCATGCCGGTGAGAATCATCAGCGCCGAAGCGACCGGCGCCGCGGAGGCGTTCTGGTACGCGCGGCCGGAAAGCGGCATCAAGCGCCTTGCCGACACCAACGGCAAGACGGTTGCGTTCTCCTCGCCCGGCTCGTCGACCAATCTCATTCTCCTGCAGCTCATCAACCAGGCCAAGGTTGCGCCCAAGCTCGTGGCTACCGGCGGTGCGCCCGGCACGCTCACCCAGGTGATGTCCGGACAGATCGACGTGGGCTGGTCGGTGCCGCCGTTCGTGCTGCAGCAGCTCGCCGACGGACGACTCGTCATCATCGCCCGGGGCAGCGACGTCGCCGCGCTCGCCGAGCAGACCATTCGGGTGAATGTCGCCAACGCCAATGCGCTCAAGGAAAAGCGCGACGCGTTCGTTCGTTTCGTCAAAGTCTTGAGCCGCTCGATCGACTGGGCCTATTCCGACCCGCACGCGATCGACAATTACGCCGAGATCGCCAAGGTCCCGCGCGCGCTGGCGCAGCAGACGCGCGACGAGTTCTTTCCCAAGCAGGGTTTGCAGCTTTCGGAGGTGAAAGGACTCGACGTGACGCTGAAACAGGCGCTCGAGTTCAAATACATCAGCGCGCCGATGAGCCTGGCGGAGGCGCAGGGGATGTTGGATATTCTCTACAAGCCGGACCAGAAATAGCAGCAGGCGCGACGCAGCGGCGCCAAACACGAACACCGCGACAAAAGGAGGCGAGGAATGGCATCGCAGGACGACGTGGTACAGCCGCGAAAAGGCGCCCGCACTGCCGCCGCGATCGGCATTCTTGGCTCAATCGCTCTCTTCGCCGGGCTTGTTCCTCCATCCGCGCGGGCGCAAGCCGTGCCGGATTATGCCGCCATCGTGGCGGCGCCCGAGCGCAGCGACGCCGACCGCGAGACCGACAAGCGCCGCGATCCGGTGAAGCTCCTTGGCTTCACCGGCGCGCGCCCGGGGATGAAGGTGCTCGATATGGGCGCTGGCGGCGGCTACAGCACCGAATTGATGGCGCGCGGGGTGGCTCCAGGCGGCATGGTCTATGGTCAGAACGCCCCCGATCTCGGCGGCCGGGCAAAGGAACGGCTCGAAGCGCGCCTGAACACGCCGGCGATGAAGAACGTCGTCATGCTGGCGCGCCCGTTCGATGATCCGCTGCCCGCCGATGTGCGCGACTTCGACCTCATCACGTTCTTCTTCTACTATCACGACACCAGCTACATGGCGGTCGATCGCGCCGAAATGAACCGCAAGCTCTACGCGGCGCTCAAGCCGGGCGGCATTCTGGTGATCGCCGACCATTCCGCGCGGCCCGGCGACGGCACCTCGGTGGCAAAGACGATCCATCGCATCGAGGAGAGCGTGCTCCGCCGCGAGGTCGAGGCGGCCGGCTTCAAGCTGATCGGCGAGGGTGACTTCCTGCGCCACCCCGAGGATACGCGCGACTTTTCGGTGAACCGGCCGACCGGCCCGGTGGACGAATTCGTGCTCAAATATCAGAAGCCGAACTGACCCCGCGTCGCGGCGAACCGCTAATGCAGTCGCGCCTGCACGAGGTAGCCGAAAATCGTCTCCTCGCCGAGCTGCCTGCACGCTTCCAATCGGTGCAGCCCTTCCACCAGGACAAAACGATCGCCATCCTTCCGTACCAGGATCGGCGTCTGCTGGCCGACCTGCAATATGCTCTCGGCGATCTCCCGCGCCTTGGCCGGGTCGAGGGTCGCCCGCCGCTTCGCCGGCACATAGATGCTCGCAATCGCCAATGTCTCGCGCTTCATCATGGCGTGGTCGCGGCCCGTTGCGAGCTTCGGTTGCTGCCTATTGCAGCTGATCCTTCACTTTGTCGATGCCCGCATTGACGCAGGGCTCGTCGACGCCGGGCGAGCCGGAGAGACCGACCCCGCCGATCACGTCGTTGCCGACCTTGATCGGCACGCCGCCGCCGATGGCGATGACATGCGGCAGAGTGGTCTGTTGCCGGCGCACCGGCTCGGTCTCCATGCGCTTGACGAACTCCTCCGTGGTCATGCGGAAGGTGCGCGCGGTATAGGCCTTGCGGCGCGCGTTCTCCATGGTGTGCGGACCGGCGTCGTCGGCGCGCAGTGCCACCATGGTGTCGCCGCCGCGGTCGACCACCACGACGGAGACGGCGTAGCCTCGCGCCTTGCAGTCCGCCAGCGCGTTCTCGGCGATGGTCTTTGCCATCGCATACGACAGGTCCTTGCGCTGGATCAGCTGGGCGCTCGCAGGCGCTGCGATCAG
>DASSJW010000938.1:0-9369 GCA_035690995.1 Xanthobacteraceae bacterium | reverse complement strand
GTTCAAGCCCGTGCGCGACGGATCAAACGGCATGAGGTCACCATGAGTTCCAGATATGACAACCTCCTCGCCAATGTGCCGACCGACCTGTGGATTGGGGGCAAATGGCGCAAGGCCTCCGATGGCGGCCGCTTCGACGTGCTCGATCCCGCCACCGACAACAAGATCGCCTCGGTCGCGAGCGCAACCGTGGAGGATGCCAGGGCCGCGGTTGATGCCGCCAGCGACGCGTTTCCGGCCTGGGCGGCGAAGAAGCCGCGCGAGCGGGCCGAGATCCTGCGCAAGTCGTACGAGCTGATCATGCGCGACGCCGAGCGGCTGGCGAAGTTGATCACCATCGAGAATGGCAAGGCGCTCTCGGATTCGCGCGGCGAGGTGGCCTACGCGGCCGAATTCTTCCGCTGGTACGCGGAAGAGGCGGTGAGAAATATCGGCGGCATGTCGGTCGCCCCGGCCTCGGGCGCTCGCATCGTGGTGCAGCACAAGCCGGCGGGCATCGCCGTGCTGGTGACGCCGTGGAATTTCCCCGCCGCCATGGCGACGCGCAAGATCGGCCCCGCGCTCGCTGCCGGCTGCCCGGTCGTGCTCAAGCCTGCCTCCGACACGCCGCTCACCATGCTGGCGCTGATGCCGATCCTGGAAGAAGCGGGCGTGCCGGCCGGCGTGGTCAATGTCATTCCGTCGCGCTCGTCGGGCAAGGTCGTGAGCACGATGCTGCACGATCCGCGCGTGCGGGTCGTCTCCTTCACCGGATCGACCGAGGTCGGCCGCAAGCTGCTGCACGAAGCGGCCGACAACGTGGTGAAGCCGGCGATGGAGCTCGGCGGCAACGCGCCCTTCCTGGTGTTCGAGGACGCTGACATCGACGCCGCGATCGACGGCGCCATGATCGCCAAGATGCGCAACATGGGCGAGGCCTGCACCTCGGCCAACCGGTTCTATGTGCACGAAAAGGTGCACGACGAGTTCGCCAAGAAGCTGACCGCGAAAATGGCGGCGCTGAAGGTGGGAAACGGGCTCGACGACGGCGTGATGGTTGGGCCGCTGGTCAATGCCGACGCCAAGAAGAAGGTGATCGAGCTGGTCGAGGATGCGGTCGGCAAAGGCGCCAAGGTTCTCACCGGCGGAAAGTCGCCAAGTGGCCCCGGGCACTTCTATCCGCCGACCGTGCTCGACGGCGTGCCCGACGGCGCCGCGATGCTGCGTGAGGAGATCTTCGGCCCGGTGGCGGCGATCCAGACCTTCACGTCCGAGGGGGAGGTCATCAAGCGGGCCAACGATACCGAATACGGCCTTGTCGCCTATCTCTACACCAAGGATCTGAGCCGCGGCATGCGCGTCTCCGAGCAGCTCGATTTCGGCATGATCGGGCTCAACCGCGGACTCGTGTCCGATCCCGCCGCGCCGTTCGGCGGCATGAAACAGTCGGGCATTGGCCGCGAGGGCGCGCATGAAGGCCTGATGGAGTTTCTGGAGACGCAGTACATCTCGGTGACGTGGTGATCGAACGCGACGGTGGCAGGAGCGTGCGATGCGCGGAACGAGGGCGATCGTGCTGCCGGCGGTGCTGCTCGTGAGCGCTCTCGCCGCTGTTCCTGCCGGTGCCCAGGCGCCGCCGCAAGGCGAAATCGCCAAGCGCTTCTTCGGTGCGTGGCGCTACGTCGGCACCTCGATCGACGGCAAGCCCAGGCCGGGCCGCGGGGCCGAGCCGAAGGGCATCATCTACTACGATCCGAGCGGCGCCATGGCAGCGCAGATCGCGCCCGACCGGCGCGTGCGCATGGCCGGCCCGGAGCCCACGCCCGAGGAAGCCAAGGCAGCGCTGGCCGATTACGTCGCCTATTTCGGCACCTACACGATCGACGAGCGTGCCGGCACCATTACGCATCATCGCCAGGCGAGCGTGCAGCCGGGCGAGCTCACCGACTACGTCCGCAGCTACGAATTCGCGGGCGACCGTCTGATCCTGCGACCGGTGGGCACCAGGCAGGAGGTGGTGTGGGAGCGCTTCAAGTGAGCGCGCGCCAGCACGAAATGGGGAAGGCGTAGATGGACGTGCTGATGCCGCAGCTCGGCGAGACCGTGGCGGAAGGCAAGATCACGCAATGGTTCAAGTCGGCCGGCGACGCGATCAAGCCGGGCGACAACCTGTTCGAGATCGAGACCGACAAGGTGTCGATGGAGGTACCCTCGACCTCCGCCGGCGTGCTCGCGGAGATTCGCGTGGCGGCGGGCGAGGTCGCGCCGGTCGGTGCCGTCGTCGCGGTCATCGCGGACGGAGTGGGGGCGGCCGCCGGCGCAAAATCTGCCAGCGCGCCATCCACCTCAAAGCCTTCGCCTGCCGCCGCCCCGCCCGGCCAGCAGAATCCAGCGCTCACGTCCGCCCGGCCGCCGTCTTCCGCGCCGCCGCCGCCGTCGGCGGTGTCGGCGCCGATCAAGCTCGACCCGTTCTTCGAGGTGCGCACGCCCGAGCGCAATTATGGTCCCGCGCGGCTCCCCGGCGGCACCCGCGTCACGCCGCTGGCGCGGCGGCTCGCCGCGCAGGGCGGCATCGACCTCGCCGGCATCTCGCCGTCGGGTCCGCACGGCCGCATCCGCGCGCGCGACGTCGAGACCGCACTGGCGTCAGGCAAGCGCGCGGCGCCAGCTTTCGCCGGCCCGTCCGCCGGCCAGATCAAGGCGCTCTACCGCGACGCGCCGTTCGAGGAGGTGCCGCTCGACGGCATGCGCCGGACCATCGCCGCGCGGCTGGTGCAGGCGACGCAGACCATTCCGCATTTCTACCTGACCGCCGACGTCGAGATCGGCGCGCTCATCAGGTTGCGCGAGCAGGCGAACGTCGCCGCGCCCAAAGACGCCGACGGCAATCCCGCCTTCAGGCTCTCGGTCAACGATTTCGTCATCAAGGCCTGGGCGGCGGCGCTGCGGCGCGTGCCCGCCGCCAACGCGGTATGGGCGGAAGACCGCATCCTGCGCTTCGCGCAGTCCGACATCGGCGTCGCGGTCGCGGTCGAGGGTGGGCTGATCACGCCGATCATCCGCCGCGCGGACACCAAGACGCTGTCGGCGATCTCGCGTGAGATGAAGGAATTATCGGCGCGTGCGCGAGAGAGAAAGCTCAAGCCCGACGAATACCAGGGCGGCGTCTCGGCAATCTCCAATCTCGGCATGTACGGCGTGCGCGAATTCTCCGCCATCATCAATCCCCCGCAGTCGACGATCCTGGCGGTGGGCGGCGCGCGGCGGCAAGCGATCGAGACCGCGGATGGCGGCGTCGCCTTCGCCAGCGTCATGTCGGTTACGCTCTCCTGCGATCATCGCGTCGTCGACGGCGCGCTCGGCGCCGAACTCCTTGCGGCGTTCAAGGGATGCGTTGAACAACCGGTCACGATGCTGGTGTAGGAAGAAACGATGGCTGCTGAAAAGGCTCACGTCCTGCTGATCGGCCCGCCCAAGCCGGTCATCGTCAACGGGCTGGCGAGTGCCTTCAACCTGATTAAATTCTCCGACGCCAAGGATCGGGACAAATTCTTTGCTGAGACCGCGCCGAATGTGGGCGGCATCGCCGTCTCCGGTACCGAGGAGCGCGTCAACGGCGCCTTCATGCAGCGCTTTCCGCGGCTTGAGATCGTCGCGTCGTTCGGCGTCGGCTATGACCACGTCGATGCCGCCTGGGCCGGCGCGCACGGTATCACCGTCACCAATACGCCCGACGTGCTCACCGAGGAGGTCGCCGATACCGCGCTCGGGCTCCTGCTGTGCACCGTGCGCGAACTGCCCCAGGCCGAGCGTTACGTGCGCGCGGGCAAGTGGGCGCAGAAGGGCTACCCGCTCAGCAAGGCGACGCTGCGCAACCGCACGGTCGGCATGGTGGGGCTGGGCCGCATCGGGCAGGCGATCGCACGCCGGCTCGAGGCCATGCAGGTGCCCGTGGTCTATCACTCGCGCCGCCCGGCGGCGGGGGTGTCGTACCGGCACTATCCCAAGCTCATCGACATGGCGCGCGACGTCGACGTGCTGCTGGTGATCACGCCGGGCGGCGCGGAGACCAGGAACCTGATCAATGCCGAGGTGCTCAAGGCGCTTGGCCCCGACGGCATCCTCATCAACATGGCGCGCGGCTCGGTGGTGGACGAGGCGGCGCTGATCAAGGCGCTGCAGGACGGAACGATCCTGTCCGCCGGCCTCGATGTCTATGCGCGCGAGCCGGAGGTGCCGGCGGAGTTGATCGCCATGGATCACATCGTGCTGTTCCCTCATCTCGGCTCGGCTTCGGTCGCGACGCGCGAGAAGATGGATCAGTTGGTGGTGGACAATCTGCTCGCCTGGGCGGCGGGCAAGCCGCCGCTGACGCCGGTGGCGGAGACGCCGTGGCCGCCGAAGACGCGGGCATAAATGTCGGGTAAATCGCGCGCATGCAGGTTCCGCAAAGCTGCCTTCCCTCGGCGCAGCGAGGCATGACGGCGCGACCGCGCCGTGATAGCGTCCGTGCCGACGCCACCGGATTTGGATTTTTCATGCTGGCTCGCATCGGATTCGCGGTGATCGCGCTGGGGCTCGGCACCGCCGCTGCGCACGCCCAGGCTCCGGAGGCCAGCGACGCGGCCAAGGGCATGGTCGGCGCTTGGGAGATCTCCAACGCCGCCCGCGACAAGACCTGCCCGCTGAGCTTCAGCCTCGATGCCGTGACCGGTGGCTTCAAGCTCGAGCTCGATGAAGCCTGCGGCACCGCCTTTCCCTCGCTCAAGGATGTGACCGCCTGGGCGATGGGGCCTAACGACGCCGTGCGCTTGTTCAACTCCAAGGGCGCCGTCGTGCTCGAATTCACGGAGGTCGAGTCCTTCATGTACGAAGCCGAGCGCAAAGGGGAGGGGCTGTTCTTCATGCGCACCCAGGCCGCCATCAAGGCCGCCACGGTCAGCCCCGAACAGGTATTCGGCGAGTGGACCTTGTTCCGGGAATTCGAGAAGCCGCTGTGCAAGCTCACCCTGTCGAACGCCTCCGCCGGTGGCGAAAACTACAAGATCGCGGTGAAGCCGGGATGCGATGCGACGGTCGCAGGGCTTGGACTTTCGACCTGGCGGCTCGACCCCGACGGGCTACTGCTTAGCGGCAGCGGCGGCACTTGGCGCTTCTCCGAGAGCGACCCCACGACCTGGGAGCGCATTCCAGCCAGCACCGATCCGCTGGTCCTGATGCGGCAGTAGCCTCCGCCCCCGCTACAATCCCCGCGCCCAGGCGACGATGGCCGCGACCACGGCCGTCGGCTGCTCCGGCAGCAGCGCGTGGCTGGCGTTGCGGATCACCGCGACGCTGACGCGGTCACCGAGTTCGTTCCTAAGCTCGTTCATGCGCTCGATCGGATGGAACGGGTCGTTATCAGCCTGCAGGTCGAGGAGCGGCGCGTTCCCGGCCGACCACCACTCCGCCTGCTTGGTGGCGAGCGCCGCGACGCGCTGGGCTTCACTCGCCTCCGCATGCCAGCCGTCGAGCCAGATGCTGGGATCGTTGCCGGGCGCGAAGAACGTTCCGCGCAGGTATTTGAGCCGCTCCTCCTTCGGCAGCGACATGTCGCCGCTCTTGGTGACGGCCACGCTGAGCTCGGGCGGATATTTCTTCGCCGCCGCCGCGGCGATCACCACGCCGCGCACGAGCTGCGGATGATCGACCGCGGTCATGCGCGCCACCCAGTTCCCGTAGGCATGGCCGACGATCACCGCCGGCCCGCCGTAATGCTGGATCACCGCCGCGATATCGCGTGCGAAGTCGTGCAGCGTGATGTCGCGCATCGGCGCGATCGACTGACCGATCCCGCGCGGCTGCGGGCGCAGCACGCGGAAACCGGCCTTGGCGATGCCTGCCGCCACCTCGTCATAGTCCTCGGAATCGCGGCCGCGCGACGGCAGCAGGACGATGAGCGGCCCGGCGCCTTCGGTGATTACGTCGATCTGGCCGTCGGTGGTGCGGACAAGCTCGCGCCTGCGTTTGTCGTCTGCGGATGTGGCCTGCGTCATGATCATCAGCGCTTGCAATGGAGGGAATCGACCAAATTCGCATGATGCAATCTCTCCGCTGCTCCAATGGCGGGGCTTACCCGGGCGCCGGTGGCAGCGGCGGCGGCACGCCCTCCGGCAGCGGGATGTCGTGGCAATTCAGCGTCATCGCGACCATGGTGTAATAGCCGATCAGCGCAGTCAGCTCGACGACGCCGACCGCTTGCCAGCGCGTCAGTACCCGTCGGTAGGTCTCGTCGCCGACGGTCTTGCGGCGATTGAGCTCCTCGGCGTAATCGAACACGGCGAGTCCGGCTTCATCGAGCGCGGTGGGCCGGCGGCCGGCATGCACGTCGTCGATCACCGCCTGCGGCAGTCCGGCCTTGCGCGCCATCTGTTCGTGGATGTGCCATTCGAGCTGGGCGTGGCAATGCCGTCCGGTAACCAGGATCGCGAGCTCCTTCAGCTCCGGCGGGAGCGAGGTTCGAAAGCGCAGGAGCTCGCCGAGTTGCTGAAATTTGTCCGCAAGCTCGGGGCGATGCAGCACTGCCCGCAGCGGGCCACGCAGTTCACCACGCGGGCCGGCGACCACGGCATCATGGACGCGGCGCTGCTCCGGCGTCATGTCGTCTGTTGGAAAGAGCGGAATGCGCGGCAACGAGGTCTCTCCCTGAGTTTGCTGACCATGACAGACGCCTGGGCGTGGAAACGGCGTAAAAAAAAAGCGCGCGGATCATTTCTCGTGCGCCTCGGCATCGGCGGGCGCCTTCGCATCCGGCCAGCCAAGTTCGCGCAGAATCTCCTCGGTGTGCTCGCCGAGGAGGGGCGGCGGCCGCTCGTGCGACAGCGGGGCGTGCTTGAACCGCATCGGCGATGCCACCTGCGGCACGGCGCCGGCGACCGGATGCGCAATCTCGATCAGCATTCCGCGATGCTTGATCTGCTCGTCGGCGAAAACCTCCGGGACAGTGTTGATCGGACCGCACGGCACGCCCACGCGCGCGCATTCGCGCACCCAGTGGTCGCGCTCGCGGCTCGCCAGCAGCTCAGCGATCAGCGGCGTCAGGATCGCATTGTTGCGGACGCGGCCGGCATTGGTGCGGAAGCGCTCGTCCCGGGCGATGTCCGGCCGCTCCAGCACCTCGCAGAACCGGGCGAACTGGTCGTCGTTGCCGACCGCGAGCACGAGGTGGCCGTCGCGCGTCGCGAACACGTCCTGCGGCTGGATGTTGGGATGCGCATTGCCGGCGCGCCGCGGCGCCCGCCCCGAGATCAGGTAGTTCATGGCCTGGTTGGCGAGGAATGACGCGCCGACATCGAGCATGCCGATGTCGATATGCTCACCCTGGCCGCTCACCTGCCGCCGCGCCAGCGCCGCCAGCACGGCGATCGCGGCATACATCCCGGTCATGATGTCGACGATGGGCACGCCGACCTTCTGCGGTCCGGCGCCCGGCTTGCCGTCCGCCTCGCCGGTGACGCTCATCAGGCCGCTCATGCCCTGGATCATAAAGTCGTAGGCGGCCTGGTCGCGACGGGGCCCGCTCTGCCCGAAACCGGTGATCGAGCAATAGATCAAGGCGGGATTGACCTTGCTGAGATCCTCAGGACCGAGCGCGTATTTCGCCAGCGCGCCGGCCTTGAAATTCTCCAGCACGATGTCGGCGCGCGCGGCGAGCGCCCGCACGATCTTTTGGCCCTCGGGGTCAGCAAGGTCGACGGCGATCGAACGCTTGCCGCGGTTGACGGCGAGGAAATAGCCGGCGTCGCTGGTATCGCGGCCAGCTCTGTCCTTGAGGAAGGGCGGTCCCCAGCCGCGGGTGTCATCGCCCGCGCCGGGACGTTCGACCTTCACCACGTCGGCGCCGAGGTCGGCCAGAATCTGTCCGGCCCACGGCCCCGCCATGATCCGGCTGAGATCGAGCACGCGGATATGCGACAGCGGTCCGGCCATGTCAGCGCCCGGCCGACGGACGATCAGCTGTCAAAGTCATGGCAGCGAGCTTACGAGACGCTTCGGTGCTTAGCACCGCGAGGCGGTTAACTGGCCGAGCGCAGCTTGAGCGCCACCGCGACCCAGGCGCCGCCGTAAAAGATCAGCTCGATCCCCAGAAATAAGCCGATCACCCAAAGTCCGGAGATCGGCCATTGCGCGAGTATGAGAATACCGAGAACCAAGGTGATGAGGCCGTTGAGCGCGTGCCAGCCCCACTCCGGCAAGGAAACGACGAATGGAGTGACCAACTGGAACAGGCCGGCCACCAGAAAGAACGCGCCCATCAGCAGGGTCAAGATCTCGGCGGTGACGATGGGCCTCCATATGATCAGCGCTCCAAGCACCCCGAACAGGGCCGCACTTAGCCAATGTTGAAACAGGCCGGCCCATTTTCCGACCATGACGGCTTGGGCGATCTCAATGCCGGCCGCAATCAACAGCAGCCACCCGAAAAACAGCATGGAGACGACGGTGGCTGCCACGGAGCGCACGATCGCGAGGATCCCGAGCAGCACCAAACCGAGGCCGAAGGCCAGGAACCAGCCCCAGTTGTGGATGATCTCCGCAGGAATTCGGATATCCAGGGCCTGAATCTCAGTCATGGCGCTGTCTCCCCCTTTTGCAGACGGCCGCGACGTCGCCTGTCCTGACGCCGCCGCGAAGGCCGTCATTATAGGACCCGCGTAACAAGTTTTATGCCGCCGCGAGACCGGGTCAAGTCGGCATCAGCTGTCATCGACCGGCTCCGTGGCGCGCACCGAAGCGCGCCCGGCGAACTCCCGATGCCAGCCGGCGATGCGGGCGTGATCGGCGCGCCAGTCCTCGTGGCCGAACCTGAAATCGAGATAGGACAGCGCGCAACCGATGGCGATATGGCCGACTGTGAGGGGCGAAGCGGCGAGATCGCTGGCTTCCTTGTCGAGCGCCTTGAGCACGGCCTCCTTCTTGGTGCTGAAGGTCGCGACATGGACCGGCGAGGGATGCTGACGCTCGTGCTCGTTGCGCAGCAGCAGCAGGAAATTGAGAAAGCCGTCACCGAGCGCCTGGCGGCGCAGCGCCGTCAGGCGCTCGCTGCCGTCGGTCGGCACGAGCTTGCGTCCCGCGTGCAGCGTGTCGAGATATTCGCAGATGACCGGCGAATCGTAGAGCACGGTGCCGTCGTCGAGAACGAGCGTCGGGATTTTCGAGAGCGGGTTCTCTTCCATCAACGGCGCGTGCGGCCTCGTGGTCGCCACCACCGTGCGCACGCAGGTGATGCGGTCGGTCAGGCCGAGTTCGTGCGCGACGATCATCACCTTCCGCACGAACGGTGAACGCGGCGACCAGTGCAGCTTCATGGAAGATCCTGTGGGCAGCGGCCCGCAGATGGCGCTGGAAAGA
>DASSJW010000937.1:0-36616 GCA_035690995.1 Xanthobacteraceae bacterium | reverse complement strand
CTGCACCGTATATGTAATCCCTCGTAAGAGGGACGGCGTCGATATCCTTGATCAACTGGATTTGGAACACCACGAGTCCGTAGTACCTGAAGGAAGCTTCGAACCCGGCGAGATAGAACTCCCACATCCGGATGAAACGATCGGCAGTGCCAAATCGTGCCTGCAGGTTCGGCGTCTCCGCGAACAGTCTGACGACTTCACCGCGGTTGGCGAGAAAATTAATGCGCCATGCACGCAATGTTTCCGCATAGTGGATACGAAGCACCTCGATGTCGCTGATGATCAATCCCGACCGTTCGACGGCTGGCGCGAGCTCCGACAGCGCCGGCGTATAGCCACCGGGGAAGATGTAGCGCCACACCCATGCATTGGTATCCGCCGGACCATCCCAGCGTCCAATCGTGTGGAGCAACATGACTCCCTTGTCCGTCAGCAGGTCTCGGCATTTGCGAAAGAAAGTGTCGTAGTTGTGTTTGCCGACATGTTCGAACATGCCGACGGATACGATGCGGTCGAACTTCTCGGCGACCGTGCGATAATCCTGAACCCGAAATTCGCATGCAAGCGCGTCCGCAGCAGCCCGTTGCTGCGCAATCCGCACCTGCTCATCGGACAGATTGATGCCGACTACCGAAACCTTGGCATTGCGCGCGAGATGGAGGCCGAGCCCGCCCCATCCACTGCCGATGTCGAGAACCTTGAGGCCGGGCTCAAGCAGCAGCTTGGCGGCGATATGCTGCTTCTTGGCAAGCTGCGCCTGATCGAGTGACGCGTCGCTGTTCTCGAAGTAGGCGCACGAATACTGAAGGTCGGAGTCCAAGAACAATCGATAGATGCGATAGTCGATATTGTAATGGTGAACCGCGTTGCTGCGCGCCCGCCACAAGGTGTTGTGCTGGAAAATCCGGCGCGCCAGCGAACGCAGCGTCCGCAGCACATCATTCCAGACGCTCGTCCGGGCGCGGCTGAGATTCTTGACCGCCAAGTCCAGAAAATCCGCGATCGAGCCCCGCTCGACGACGATATCGCCATCTACGTAAAGCTCGCCGAACCTCATCTCGGGATCGATCAGCACGGAGCGCTGGGCTGCTCGCGTCGCGAAGCGGATCGCCACCGGCGTCCCGGTCCCATCCCCGCAGGTAAAGGTCGACCGTCCCGCGGTCGTGACCTTAAGATTCCCGACCCGGACCAGCCTTTGAAACGTAGCTTGAAGCAACCGATCCACCCGGCCGCCTCCTACCTCCTTCGCCGGCCTCGGCCATGCCACGCCCACGACACAATTGGCGTCCACCGGCGTCGGCACGGAACTGTGGTCGGTCGCGACCGACAGGCCCTACCCAATGGGATTAAAACAAACTCCTCTCGCGACGGCAACTCGCTTGAACCGCCGACGCCGTGGGACGGGCGGGCCCAGGGCGAGGTCGGACGGTAATCCTCTTTTGGCCAAGATTCACAGCAGATCATGCAGGCCGGCGCAGGAGCCGGCTGGTGACGGAGGGGTAGTCGTGCCGAGGGTCAGTCAGATTTCAGTGTGGTTGGTCGCCGCAGCGCTTTCCGTTGTGGCTCTGCCGGCGCACGCCCAATCCAACCTCGATGCCGGCAAGTCCGCGGCGCAGATTTTCTCCGGCACCTGCAATGCCTGCCACCGCAGCCCGCGTGAACTCAAGCAAACCAATGCAGGGTTTCTTCGGGAACATTATACCACCGGCCCGCGGGAAGCCGCCGCCATGGCGGCCTATCTCGCGTCGATCGGGAGCGACCCCCGGGCCGTCCAGCAGCGGCGGCCGCCGACCTTGGGCGCAGGGCAGGCGGGCACCCCAACTGAAAACGCCGCGCGCGGGGCTCCTCCCAGCGAACCAGGCAAGCCATCCGAGACCCAGGCTGGGCTGCCAGGGACGACGCCAGGGCGGCGCACGTCGGCAACGACCGAAGCGGCGCAGTCGTCAGCCGTGACGGGGGCCGGGCCGAGGTCCCGTCGCCCCTCGGACAGCATGGAAGCCGGTAAGCAGTCGCTGGCGGCGGGCGAAGGGAGCGGCGCCGAGACAATGCTGCCACCCACCGCGGCAGCACAGGCGGGGCCGAACACGGTTGAAGATTTCGAGGAGTAGGGGCGGGGGCGGGCCCACCCGGGGCTTCTGATCGTCCCGGGCCGGGCCGCAACGCGGCAAGACCCGCCTCACCTCGTCTCTATTTATCCGCGTCGGCTTCAGCCTCGCCTGCACCTGCGGCGGCTTCCTGCGTCCGGCGGGCCTCCACCACTTCGGGTTCGAAGAAGGCTTCCGCTGCTGCCGCGGCCTGTGCGGCGGCTTCCTCCGCTTCGTCGCGCGGGATGGTGATGTCCTCGCCGCGGGCGATCCGCTCGGCCTCGTCGGCGTTGCGTGCCACCGTCACGTTGATCGTGACCTCGATCTCCGGATGGAGCGAAATCGGCACCTTGTGCAGTCCAATCGTCTTGATCGGAGTGTTGAGCGCGATCTGAGCACGAGTGACGGCAATGCCTTGCGCACTGACCAGATCGGCGAGGTCGCGTGGCGACACCGAGCCGTAGAGTTGCCCGCCTTCGGAGGCTTGGCGAAGCACGGAGAAGCTCTGGCCGTCGAGCTTTTGGGCGACCTTTTCCGCTTCGCCCTTTTGCTCGAGATTACGCGCCTCGAGATCGACCTTCATATTCTCGAAGCGCGAGCGGTTCTCCTCCGTGGCGCGTAGCGCCTTGCCCTTGGGCAGGAGAAAATTTCTCGCAAAGCCGTCCTTGACGCGGACGACGTCGCCCATTTGTCCGAGCTTGGCGACGCGCTCCAGCAGGATCACTTCCATTTCGTCTCTCCATCGGTTCGATCGTTGAGTTGCATCAGGTCCGCAAAGTCGGCGGTCCGCGTTTGCGGGCCACCCTGCTGCGAATGTTGAGGAGGATTTCGGCGAGCCCCAATACCGCCATCGCCAAGACCGGCCACCCGAGCACGATTGCGGCGGCGTAGAGGGCCGTGAGCATGACGATGCGAGCCCTCATACCGCGCGTGATCGCATGCAGCACCGCGAAGCCGAGGATGGCAAAGGCCATGAGCAGGCTCGCAGCCAATACCCCAGCCAGCACGCCGGGGAGATCGGGCAGAAAGGAGCCCGCGATCGCGGCTGCGAGCAGCGCTGAGCTGGATGGAGGCAAAGTCAAAGCTGCCAGATCGGGCCACGGGCGCTTCAGGCGGCCGGAGATTTTTACCGCACGCGCAGCCAGCCAGAGGTTGAATACATTGGTGACGGTGGAAAACACGGCCGCCGCCGGCGGAACCGCGACCACCAGCACATCGATCAGCGCTTGGTCGCGCAGAATGCGCTCGTAGGTTTTGCGCAGGGCGGCTTGGAGACTTTCCTGGTCGGTACCGAAATTGGGAACAGCGGCGGCGACGATGAGGGTACCGAGCACTGCCGCCCACAGGACGAGGCGGCCGACGGGATACCATTCGAGCGCGCCGCCGCCACCATTCACCGCAGGTCGCGCGAGCAATGCCAAATAGCCGAGCCACCACGCCCCAAATGCGATAACCGGGACGGCGACGAAGAAAACGCCGGAAAGGACAGCCACCGCCGCAGTGGCGGAAGCTGCCGCGATCAGCCCCGCGATGTGGCTCCATCCGAGCGCAGCAATCATGATCGGCAGCGGCGCGAGATAGAACAGGAAGACCGCCGCAAGCGATCCCGAAACAACGGAGGCGAACAGAAGCGCCGCCGCGGCGCCCGCTCCCAATCCGACCAGGACGATCTGGATCATCTCAAGCTGTCCCGCTTCATCAGCGGTTAGAGACGGAGCGAGTCCGTCCCAACCATTGGACGACGAACGACGGAGGATGGAGGGCCGGAAAGCGCAGCTCCTCGCGTCAGTCCTCCGCCGCCTCCGTTACCGGATCACGTAGGGCAGCAAGCCGAGGAAACGCGCACGCTTGATGGCGCGCGCGAGTTCCCGCTGCTTCTTGGCGGACACTGCCGTGATCCGGCTCGGCACGATCTTGCCGCGTTCGGACACATAGCGCTGCAAAAGCCGCACGTCCTTGTAGTCGATCTTGGGCGCATTGGCTCCGGAGAATGGACAGGTCTTGCGGCGGCGAAAGAACGGGCGGCGGGTCTGCGTGGGAGAGAATGCCATGGCTGTCACCCCTCGCTTCCGGCAGAAGACGTGTCGTCGGTGCCGTCGCGGGGTGGACGGCTGTCGCGGTCACGGCGGTGCTCACCACGATCGCGGTCGCGATCGCGAAATCCGCCGCGATCACGATCACGGAAACCGAACCCCCGGTCGTCGCGTTCGCGATCGCGATCAACCTTGCGCATCATCGCGGACGGGCCTTCCTCGTGCTCGTCCACGCGGACGGTGAGGTAGCGCAGCACGTCCTCGCTGAGCCGCTCCTGGCGCTCGACCTCGTTGAGCGCAGCCGCGGGTGCCTCAACGTTGAGAAGGGTGAAATGCGCCTTGCGGTTCTTGCGCAGACGATAGGAAAGGGACTTCACGCCCCACTGTTCGGTTTTGGCGACCTTGCCGCCCATCTGTTCGAAAATGCCCTTGAACTGGGCGGTAAGGTCTTCGACCTGCTGCGCGCTTGCATCTTGGCGCGTCAGGAAGACGTGTTCGTAGAGGGGCATCGGTGTGCCTTTCCCTGTGTCATGCTCCTCCCCGGCGCGAAGCCCTTCGAGCCCTTTCGGGAAAGGCTCGAAAGCTCAGAAGGCGGGAACACGGGACGCCGGGCCATCGAGGCCCTGCCGCATGGCAATCATCCAGGCGGCCGTCCGTTCAGCTCCCGGCCGGGGGGTCGAGCGGAAGCGCGGGTTATAGGATCTTTCGATCAAAAGGCAAGCCGCAGATCGCAATGGCCAACGCCGCGGTCCGGCTCGGCTTGACAGCAAGGATACCGGGGTGTCTTAGGGCCCGTTCTCATTAAGGCCAAGGCATGTCTCTCGCGTTCATTTTTCCCGGCCAGGGTAGCCAAGCGGTTGGCATGGGGAAGGCGCTCGCCGATGCGTTCCCGGCGGCACGCGCGGTGTTCGAGGAGGTCGACGCGGCCCTCAACGAGGCGCTCACCAAGGTCATTTGGGAAGGGCCGGCCGAGACATTGACGCTGACCGAGAACGCGCAGCCCGCGCTGATGGCGGTGTCGCTTGCGGTCATGCGAGTGTTGGAAACCGAGGCCGGGGTCGATCTCGCTCGCGACGCGCAATTCGTTGCCGGCCACTCGCTTGGCGAATATTCGGCGCTCGCCGCGGCGGGCGCTCTCAGCGTCGGCGACACCGCCCGGCTCCTGCGCATTCGCGGGCGCGCCATGCAGAAAGCGGTTCCGGTCGGCACCGGCGCGATGGCGGCACTCCTCGGGCTCGACTTCGAGCAGGCCGTCACAGTGGCGGGTGAGGCTGCCCGAGACCAGATATGCCAGGCGGCCAACGATAATGGCGGCGGCCAAGTCGTTGTCTCCGGCGACAAAGCCGCTGTTGAGCGCGCAGTCGAGATTGCCAAAGGACGGGGTGCGCGACGCGCCATGATGTTGCCTGTCTCCGCTCCCTTCCACTGCGCCCTGATGCAACCCGCGGCCGATGTCATGGCGGCGGCGTTGGCCGCGGTCACGGTGAAGTCGCCGGCGGTTCCGGTTGTCGCCAACGTGCTGGCCAAGCCGGTCCGCGATCCGGCCGACATCGTTGCAGCGCTTGTTGCGCAGGTCACCGGGACGGTACGCTGGCGCGAGTCGATCGTCTTCATGGCGAATGCGGGCGTGACCCGATTCTATGAAGTCGGCGCTGGCAAAGTCTTGAGCGGGCTCGTCAAGCGCATTGCCGAGGGAGCAAGCGGCGTTTCGATTGGAACGCCCGACGATGTGGCAGCCTTCAAGACCTCGCGGTCTTAGCCTGTCGCGGTGTGCCTATCGATGGGCGGATCACGAAAGCACCCCGGCGCTCGCCCCGAGAAGGCGGTAAGAGAAAATCGGGACCATCTCCACCTGGGTTTCCCGCCGCAACCGAGTCGCAACGAAGGAACGGAGCAATGTTCGATCTGACCGGCAAGGCCGCCCTCGTCACCGGAGCGACCGGCGGGATCGGAAGCGCAATCGCGCGGGCGCTTCACCAGCAAGGCGCAACCGTCACGATCTCCGGCACACGGCGGGACGTGCTCGATCAGCTTGCCGGCGAACTCAAGGACCGGGTCCACGTGCTGCCCTGCAACCTGGCAGACAAGGATGAAGTCGAGGGGCTGGTGCCGAAATCCGAGGAGGCCATGGGTCAACTCGACATCCTGGTGGCCAATGCGGGCATTACCAAAGACAATCTTCTGGTCCAGTTGCGGGATGAAGACTGGGACCAGGTGGTTGCAGTCAATCTGACTGCGACGTTCCGCCTCGCGCGGGCGGCGGTGCGGGGCATGATGCGGCGTCGCTTTGGCCGCGTCATCGGCATCGCGTCCGTGGTCGGTGTGACCGGGAATCCCGGGCAAAGCAATTACACCGCGACCAAGGCCGGCATGATCGGCATGATCAAGTCGATCGCCGGTGAATATGCAAAACGCGGGGTCACGGCGAATGCAATCGCGCCCGGGTTCATCACCAGCGCCATGACCGACAAGCTCAACGACAAGCAGCGGGACGCCATCCTCGCCCGCGTGCCGGCGGGCAGGCTGGGCGCAGGGGCCGACGTGGCCGCCGCGGCGGTATATCTCGCGTCGGACGAGGCGGCTTACGTCACCGGGCAAACGCTTCACGTCAACGGTGGGATGGCGATGATTTGAGTGTGATTGCGGGAGTCCAGCGGGTCCCTGATGCGGCTTGGCCGCGCTGGTCAAGGCTTTTGAAGTATGGTAACCGAGCTTCGGTTTGGCTGGGGCGGCACAACGGTTCCAATCATCACAGCGGGGTCCGCTCGCGACCCGATGATCCGACGCCGGGCACCCACGCAAGCCATACCGCAATGGCTCGGGGGCGCCTACCGATCGAGCCCAATTCAAAGGACACGAGGTTGCAGCGATGAGTGACATTGGCGAGCGGGTGAAAAAGATCGTCGTGGAGCATTTGGGCGTCGAAGCCGAAAAGGTGACCGAGAACGCAAGCTTCATCGATGATCTCGGTGCCGACAGCCTCGACACGGTCGAACTCGTCATGGCATTCGAGGAAGAATTCGGGTGCGAAATTCCCGACGACGCCGCCGAGACCATCTTGACGGTCGGCGATGCCATCAAGTTCCTCGAGAAGAACGCCAAAAGCTAACCACCGCCGTTTGGGCGGAACTGGCGGCGGGTGCGATCACAGTTTGCGTTGGCGTGCCATAGCGTCGCCGACATACGGGGGCGGCCGCGGGCCCGACCGGTGCGCGGCCCGGACCGTCAACGGCAGATCGGCTTTCGCAGACCCAGACCGTACAATAATCGGCCGGGATAGAACCGCGTCGGCGAGAGCCTGCTCGTCCGCAGATCAGGGTTCCACGCGAGACCCGGCTTCCCCTTTTGCTGAACGCGCTCTATGGAGTCCAACATGAGACGCGTGGTTGTCACAGGGCTCGGAATGGTGACGCCGCTTGCTTGCGGCGTCGAGCGGACCTGGCAGCGGCTGATCAACGGCGAGAGCGGTGCGCGGCGGATCCAGACCTTCGATGTCTCGGATTTGCCGGCCAAGATCGCCTGCCAGGTGCCGCGTGGCGATGGCTCGAATGACAGCTTCAATCCCGACCAGTGGATGGAACCGAAGGAACAGCGCAAGGTCGATGACTTCATCATCTTTGCGGTTGCCGCAGCCCAACAGGCGCTCGCCGATGCCGGTTGGAAGCCTCAGACTTACGAAGATCAGACCAGCACCGGGGTGATGATCGGATCCGGCATCGGCGGTCTCACCGGCATTGCCGAAACAGCTATCGTGCTGAAGGAACGAGGGCCACGCCGCGTCTCGCCCTTCTTCATTCCGGGGCGCCTGATCAATCTTGCCTCCGGATATGTGTCGATTGCGCACGGCCTGAAGGGGCCCAATCATGCCGTCGTGACCGCCTGTTCGACTGGGGCGCACGCCATTGGCGACGCTGCGCGGCTCGTGGCCCTCGGCGACGCCGAGGTGATGGTGGCAGGCGGAGCGGAATCGCCGATCTCGCGGATCGGCATGGCCGGATTCGTTGCTTGCCGCGCGCTGTCGACCTCATTCAATGATACGCCCGAGCGCGCATCGCGTCCTTACGACCGCGACCGCGACGGTTTCGTCATGGGAGAAGGCGCAGGCATTGTGGTGCTCGAAAGCTACGAGCACGCCAGGAGCCGCGGAGCCAGGGTCTATGCCGAGCTTATCGGGTATGGGCTGTCGGGCGATGCCTATCACATCACGGCGCCCGCCGAGAATGGCGACGGCGCTTTGCGCTGCATGAGCGCCGCGATCAAGCGTGCGGGAATCTCGCCGGCGGAGATCGACTACATCAATGCTCATGGCACTTCGACCCCGCTGGGCGACGAGATCGAGCTTGGTGCGGTGGATCGCCTGGTCGGTAACGCCGCGGCGCGCATTTCCATGTCGTCAACCAAATCATCGATCGGTCATCTCTTGGGCGCGGCGGGAGCGGTCGAAGCCATTTTCTCGATCCTTGCTATGCGCGACCGTGTCGTTCCGCCAACGATCAATTTGGACAATCCATCCGTCGAAACCGCGATCGACCTTGTGCCGCATCACTCGAAAAAGCGCGACATCGACATTGTCCTCTCCAATTCATTCGGTTTCGGCGGGACCAATGCGTCGCTGGTGTTTCGCCGCATCGCCGATTAGCGGCCGCGGCGGCGCAAGCGGCAGCCTCAGGCATCCGACTTCACGGCATCCGCATTTAGATCCATTCCATTATGGGTTGCGCATGAGGGCTCGGCCAACGCATCCGCTGCCTGCGGTTCCTACCTTTGGCCATATTCCCACTTAATGTGCGGGGTTCAGTCGGCCGATTCCGGTTGGGGACGCGATCGCAGACCGGCACACCCGGGTACTGATGCCTTCGACGGCGCCCGGGGCGGTTGCCAGCTTGGATGCGGTGGTGGCGGCTATGGTGGCGTTGAGATAGGGGATAGGCGGTGAATTCGAACGACACACCGCCTGCGCGCGATCGCGGCGAGCCGGCGCAATCCGAAAACTCGCCGGCAAATCCGCTCCCCGGACAGGCATCCGCGGCTTCTGCTGTTCCTTCCGCCAGTGTGCCGGACAGGGCGGGCGAGCATTCCTCGGTTTCGAGCGGACCCTCGGCGCAACCCGGCGCTCCGGATCGCCCCGGGGCGCCCGTTGTGCAGCATCGGGTTGCCAGCGGGTTGCCGCCGCAGCCGCCGCCGACCGGATCGGCCAAGGGCGCAATCAGGCCCGATCCGACCCCTCTGTTTGCGGCGAAAGGGGGTCTCGGCCTCAATCCGCCGATTTCGGGGCTGGCGAAGGAAGCGTCAGCCGCAGGTACTGTAACGCCGGCGCAAGGTGCGGACACCGCTCCTCCGACGGCGGCGACCGGGACCGCCAGGACAGATTTGCCGATGGCGGGCGGGCCCACGTCGGATAAGCTGGTCCCGGGTTCGTCGGTGCCGGGTCTGTCGGTGCCTAACCCGGCGGCGCCGCAGCCTCCGGCGCCGGCCCGGGTGGTGCTGGGTGAGCCGGAACCCCCCATTTCCGGGCGGCTGGATGGATTTGCGACGTCGGTCATGGAGCCTAAACGCATCACTCCGCGCAGCCCCCGCGCCGCCCTCGAACCAGATCACGTGCCGATGCCAACCCGTCCTTCGCGGCGCGCGCGAAATCCGTTGGTCATCGTCGGCAACGCCATCATCACCGTGCTGGTGCTTGTCCTCATCGTCGTAGGAGGAGCCCTGGTCGTCGGCAAAGGCCGGTTCGAAGCGCCCGGCCCCTTGCAAGAAGACAAAGTCGTAACCATCCCGCCGCGCTCCGGCATCATGGACATCGCGGACCTTCTGACGCGCGAAGGAGTGATGGACGCCCATCGGCTCGTCTTCATCGGCGGCGTGTTCGCGCTCAATGCGCGTTCGGAGCTCAAAGCCGGCGAGTATCTTTTTCCCAAGGGCGCCAGCGTCAAGGATGTGGTGGAGACGATCGTGGAAGGGAAAGTGGTGCAGCACCAGCTCACCATTCCCGAGGGATTGACGTCGGAGCAGATCGTCGCGCGCTTGCTGGAGAGTGACATTCTCTCCGGCAACGTGAAGGACGTGCCGAGGGAAGGCAGCCTTCTGCCGGACAGCTACCACTTCAACCGTGGATTCACGCGCGAGCAGATGATCCAGCGCATGCGTCAGGCGCAGGACCGGCTGGTCCGGGAAGTCTGGGAGCGGCGCAATCCCGACCTGCCGCTCAAGACTCCAGACCAGCTCGTCATTCTCGCCTCCATCATCGAGAAAGAGACCGGCAAGCCCGAGGAGCGTACGCGGGTCGCTGCAGTCCTGACCAATCGGTTGAAGCAGAAGATGAAGCTGCAGTCGGACCCGACCATCATTTACGGCCTCGTCTTCGGCAAAGGGACGCTCGGTCATCCGCTGACCAAGAGCGAGATCGCGCAGCCGACGCCTTACAACACCTACATCATTGATGGCCTGCCCCCCGGCCCGATTGCAAACCCCGGGCGCGGCGCCATCGAGGCCGCGGCCAATCCCGCGCGAACAAAGGAACTCTTTTTCGTGGCCGACGGCACCGGGGGCCACGCCTTTGCCGAGACCTACGACCAGCACCTCAAGAACGTCGCGCGCTTGCGCGCGCTCGAGGGCGAGCAGAAGGGAGAGACGTCGGCGCCGGACGTGCAAGCACCCGCGCCGGCACGCGCGACGCCCGCGCCGGCGCAACGCGGCAAGCGCGGCGCGAACGGCTCGTCGCGGGCGGCCGGGGCGGCGCAATAAGGCCCAGGGATCCGGGCGCGCCTCCACTCTTGTGAGCCCTGTGCCCCCTCGCTAAGGTCGACTTCGATTCCGTCATCCAAATTGTTTGCGGGTAGAGGCCGATGGCGCTCTCGAGCATGACCGGCTTTGCGCGTGGCCACGGCGTCAGCGGCACCTATAGCTGGGCCTGGGAGCTCAAATCGGTCAACGCCAAAGGGCTGGATCTGCGGCTGCGCCTGCCGCCCGGCTGGGACGCGGTCGAGGTTCCGGCGCGCAACAGCGCAGCGCAGGTGCTCGCGCGCGGAACGGTCTATGGAACGCTCACTGCCGGGCGCCAGGGCATTGCTCCCGTCGTGCGCGTCAACGAACCGGTGTTGTCGGCTGTGCTCGCAACCATCAATGCCCTCGCGGGGCGGCTGGATGCCGCCAAGCCGCGGCTCGACGGCATACTTTCCCTCAAAGGGGTGATCGAGGTCATCGACGAGGACGAACGCGAAGAGGATCGCCGTGCGGCCGAAGCGGCGGTGGTCGCCGGGTTCCGGGCGACCGTGGCTGAGCTTGCCGCGATGCGCAGGCATGAAGGCGAGGCGCTCGGACAAATCTTGACCCAGCGGGTGAAGGAGATCGCCGTGCTTGCCGCCCGGGCGGATGCGGCGCCCGGCCGCCGGCCCGAGGCGATCAAGGCGCGTATCGCCGAGCAGGTTGCCATGCTGCTCGACAGCTCCAATCGCTTCGATGCCGATCGCCTGCATCAGGAGGCGATCCTGATCGCGACCAAGGCGGATATTCGCGAGGAGCTCGATCGGCTCGCGTCACACGTGGCACAGGTCGAGCGATTGATCGCCGATGGCGGCGCCATCGGTCGCCGTCTCGACTTCCTCGCCCAGGAACTCAATCGCGAGGCCAACACGCTGTGTTCCAAGTCGAACGACGTCGAACTCACCAATATCGGCCTGGAGCTCAAGAGCGTGGTCGAGCAGTTCCGCGAGCAGGTGCAGAACCTGGAATGAACCTATGACGACGGCAGGGGGCGGCCACCAACAAGCGGATTCAATCGCCCGCCGCGGGCTCATGCTGGTGCTGTCGTCTCCCTCGGGAGCAGGCAAGACCACCCTGTCGCGCAAGCTCCTCGCCGCCGATCCGGGCGTCGAACTCTCGGTGTCGGCCACCACTCGCGCCCCTCGGACCAATGAGGTCAATGGGCGTGACTACCACTTTATCGACAGGGCGCGTTTCTCCGAAATGGTGGAGAACAACGAATTCTTGGAATGGGCCAATGTATTCGGAAATTTGTACGGGACGCCGCGCGCCCCAGTTGAGGCCGCGATGGCGCAAGGGCGCGATGTCCTCTTCGACATCGATTGGCAAGGTACTCAGCAGTTGCGCGAAAAGGCGCGGGGCGACATGGCGAGCATCTTCGTCCTGCCGCCAGCAATCCCCGAACTAGAGAGACGCTTGCGCGCTCGTGCTCAAGATATCGAGCGTGTCATCCAAGAGCGTATGGCGAAGGCCGGAGAGGAATTGAGTCACTGGCCTGAATACGACTACGTGATCATCAACGAGGACATCGAATCCGCCTTCGCAGAGGTGCGGGCGATCTTGGCTGTTGAACGTCTGAAGCGTGAACGGCAGCCCTGGATTTCAGCATTCGTACGCAGACTGCAGGACGAACTGCGAGGCATGCGATAGGCGGTCAGTTGATGCCGTTGCCGGCCCGAGTTCAGCGCGCGGTAAAGGCGCGGGCCAGTGCGACGAAGCCCTCGACCGGAATATCCTCGGCGCGGGCCGTCGGCTCGATCGCGGCAGCCTCAAGCAGCGCCGACGTATCGGCTCCGAGCGACTTCAGGCTCTGGCGCAGCATCTTGCGGCGTTGACCGAACGCCGCTTCCGTCACCCGTTCAAGTGCGCGACGCTCGCAGGCGAGGGGTCTTGCGCGCGGCACCACCTCGACCAACGACGATGTGACCTTGGGCGGCGGCACGAAAGCGCTGCCGGCGACATCGAACAGGATGCGCGCTTCGCAGCGCCAGCCGACCAGAACGGAAAGCCGTCCGTAGCTCTTGGAGCCGGGCGCGGCGACAATACGCTCGGCCACCTCACGCTGGAACATCAACACAAGTCGATCATACCACGGCGGCCACGGCTCGAGCGTGAGCCAGGAGACCAGCAGAGCCGTGGCAATGTTGTAGGGCAGGTTTGCAACTACACGCGCGGGTGCGCCGATAAGGCCGCGCGGATCGAAATCCAGTGCATCGCCCGCGACGACCTCGAGGCGGCCGGGATAGTGCGCGGCAATTTCCGCGAGCGCGGCGATAGCGCGATCATCCCGCTCAACCGCGATCACCCGGCGCGCGCCTGCGGCGAGCAGCGCGCGGGTAAGCCCACCAGGTCCGGCACCTATTTCGACCACCTCCACGCCGTCGAGCGGGCCCGCAGCACGGGCGATGCGCGCCGTCAGGTTAAGATCGAGAAGAAAATTCTGGCCGAGGGATTTCTTGGCTCTGAGCCCGTGGCGCCGGATCACCTCGCGCAGCGGCGGAAGGTCATCGATGGCACTCATCAGGACATCTACGCCTGTCTTCGCGGGCTGCAGACATCCAGCGCATCCGGGCGAGACTGGTGGCGGGACGAGAGCGTTGCCGCGAGCTGCAGAGCGGCGATCAGACTTGCGGGGTTGGCACGGCCGGTCCCGGCAATGTCGAAGGCGGTGCCGTGATCGGGTGACGTGCGCACGAACGGCAGGCCGAGGGTGACGTTGACGGCGTGGTCGAAGGCCAGCGTCTTGATCGGGATCAGCGCCTGGTCGTGATACATCGCAAGCGCAACGTCGTAGCTCGCCCTTGCGGCTGCGTGGAACAGCGAGTCGGCCGGCAACGGGCCGCGCGCGTCGATGCCTGCTGACTTGAGGCGCTCGACGGCGGGGCGCACCACCGTCTGATCCTCATCGCCAAGCGCGCCCTCTTCGCCCGCGTGCGGGTTGAGCCCGGCAATGGCGAGCCGCGGACGAGCGATACCGAAACGGTCGTGGAGATCGCGCGCGACGATGCGCCCGGTGTCGAAGATGAGGTCACTAGTGAGTCTGGCGACCACGTCTCTGAGCGCGAGATGGATAGTGACGGGTACGACCGCAAGCTCGGGCGACCACAGCATCATCACCGGCTGCACGGCCTCGCCGGAGGCTTCCTCGGCGAGCCTGCCGAGATATTCGGTATGTCCGGGTTCAGCGAACCCCGATCGATAGAGCACGTTCTTGGCAATCGGATTGGTCACGATCGCGCTGGCCGCACCGGCGAAGAAGTCGGTTACGGCGCGACGGATCGCCGCCAGCGCCGCCGGCGCGCTCGATCGATCCGGGTGGCCCGGCTCGGCACTGACCGTCACGCCGATATCGACCACGGGCAACGAGGTCCTGAAGGCCGCGGCGGCCGCCTGCGGCTCGACCACCGCGATGGCTATGTCGGGCGCGATCCTTTCAGCGCGCCGCGCTATAAATTCCGGGTCGGCCAGCAGATAGAAGGGGGCAAGTTCAAGCTCGGCGCGCCGGCGCCACGCTGCGAAGGTGATGTCGGGTCCAATTCCGGCGGGCTCACCCAGCGTCAGCGCCAAAGGCGGTGGCATAACGCTTGAGCCTTACTTGTATTCGAGCATCGCGCCGCGCCGGATCTCTTGCAGATATTGCTTGGATCGTTGCTCGTAGCGTTTGGCCATCAGGTTCTCTTTGGCCTGGCGCTTGCCTGGCGAGTTGTCCGCCGACGATTCCTTCTTGGCGCAAATCGCAAACATCTCGACGCCGAACTTGGTGATCTCGGGCGGCGTCAGGCGGCCGACCTCGATGCCCTCGAGAACCTTGCGCAGCTCCGCAGGAATGTCGGCCGAGCTGCGAACGACCTGCTCCCGCACGGCGACGTCCTTTAATGCGCGGGCGAAGGCGATCCCTTCCTCGCAGCCTTGAAAGCGGCCACGCAAGGCTTCCGCTTCGCGCTTGCGGCCATCGATGAATCCCTCCGGCGATCCAGTCGGCACCAGGAAAAGAATCGGACGCATGGTGTAGTCGTAGCCGACCGTGTCGTCGGATTTCGTGTCCATCGCCGAGAGGATGTCCTTCTCGCCGATCTGCAGGCTCGCGTGGTAGCGGCCGCGCACGATCTGCGCCCAAGCGATGTCGGCCTTGATGCGAGCCTTGAGCGTGGAAACGTTGACGCCCGACCGTGCAAGCTGCTGCGTCAATTGGTCGGCGGTAAATCGCATGCGGCCCGCCATGGAGGCATAGGCAGTGTCGACTTCGGAAGCAGTGATCTCCAGCCCGAATTTCTTGGCTTCGCGCAGCTTGAGCTTCTCGTTGATCAACTCATCGATCACTTCTTGACGCGGAGGGACCTTGTGGGTCGACAACTGGGTAAGCTTGCTGCGCTGATCGACGTCGAGCGCGGTGATCGGCTCTCCATTGACGATGACAACGATCTGCTGAGCGCGGGCCGTGGTAGCCGCCGTCAAGGCGGCAAAGATGAATATCGTGGCGGCCAATAATCTACGGAATGCCATGAGACTATCGAACATCATCGCTCCGTCCGCTTTCTCGCCAATGTGCGGCCTCGCATCGGCTCGCGCCGCTCTGATCATCCTCCGATCGAACGCGCCTCTGCAGCCGCCGTAGGGCTATCGCGCCCCGAATGTGCCGCCTGCCATGCCGGTGGACGGCGCACCTGTGCCCGTATTCCCGCCCAGCGTGCGCAAGCTGACCTGCATCATATAGGTGTGGTTGACCGACACGCTGCCGCTGTAGGCATAGCTTGTAATATAATTCAGGGCCAAGATGAGGCAGTCGTCGATGTAACCGAGGCCGATCTGAGTTTGGGTGACCGAATTGGCGTGAAGATCATAGCCCGCCCCCGCCAACAGAACCCAGTTCGGGTTCACCTTCAAACGGGCGCTGCCAAGAATGCCCTCGCGCCGGTCGAGGAACCCGATCAAGGGCTGGGCGGCATAGTTGCCGTACATCACCGTGGTCGTCCACCGGCCGAATGACGCAGTGGCTTCGAGTTCGGTGCGCTGCAGCGTGAAGTCGTTCTCGGCCATTCGGAACCGGGACGTGAACGTCAGCAGCGAGTTCGGCTGGTAGGATGCGCGTGCCACATAATCGGATTGCGCGGTGTCGAGGCCGCTGTTGAGGCCGGTATTGGTCGTGCCGCCAAGGGCGAACGAATTCAACCCGTACAGCTGATAGGATTGTCCGAACAGAACGTTGACGTTGCCGCCGCGATTGAACTGGGCGGTGTATTGCACGCCCACGTTGGCGCGTCCGCCGCCTTCCAGGCGATCCCAGCCCGAGAACTTGTTCACCTTGAACAGGTTGGAATCATCGAAAATCAGGCTCTGGGCATCCTCGTTCGGGAATGCGCCGACATAGGTCTCGTTCGGCCGCACGATGAGCTGAGCGATCGGCTCGATCGTCTGCGTACCCCACGCCTGTACGTTGATGAGCGGATAACGATATTCGACGCCCGCGGTCGGCATCACGCGTCCGATGTCGGTCTGGCCGACATTGATATAGTTGGACACGCCGGGCTGCCCCGCAATGTTCATGTCCGCGGCGTCGGCACGCACGGAGAAGAATGGGGTGAACATCTGGCCCCACTGGTCGATGACCGTGCGTTTCCAGTTCCAGTCGGTGGAGAGCCGCGTGTAGGTGCCGGGCACGCCACGCAGCAGACAATTGTTGGCGTTCTTGACCGCGGGATCGGCGGTGGTCAGGGCGCACAGGCCGCCGTTAACGGCCGCCTGCGAGATCGGATCGAAGCTGGCGGTATCGCGAGAAAGGCTGGTCAAGTTGTTATGGAAGCTCAACTCGCCGCCGAATATCGGGTTCTTGAAGACGTAGTCGTGGTCGATCACAGGATGTACGACTGGCAGCTGGCCCTGGATGTCGGATGGCGAGAGGCCGTAGAAGTACATCGCGCGCGCGTCAAAGTAGCTGCGGTCGCCGCGACCCGCCAGATAGAGCTGGGACAAGGCGTAGTCGGGCGTGACGAACGTGAGGAGATTGCTCGTTGCGACGTTTCTGAGGAGGCCGTAGTCGTACAGGTAGTTCCTGTCGGACAGCAGCGTCCCGCTCCACCCCCAGACCCATTTGTCCGAAAGATTGAACTGGCCCGCCGTCTCGATGCTGCCCCGCCAGTCTCGATAACCCGGCGTATTTACAAACAACTCCTTGTCGAGCTGGAAGAGACCCGTGGCGCGGATGCTGTATGCCCCGTTGAGCAGCCGTTGGCGCCACTCGCCCTGCAGCAGCGGACCCTGCCGCGTCGTGATCATCGGGGTGAGCGTCACATCGTAATCGGGTGCGAGCGCCCAATAGTAGGGCACCGACACGCCGAGCCCGTAAACGGAGCTCGTGCTGTAGTTCGGCGTCAGCACGCCGGTCTTGCGTTTCACCGTCGGATCAGGCGCCGACAGATATGGAAAATAGGCCATCGGGACGCCAATGAACTCGAGCCGGGCGTCCTCGAAATACAGCATCTTCTCGCCCTGATCATGGATGATCCGCGCCGCCTTCACCTGCCATTTCGGCGGCTTCTTCGGATCGTCCCGGCACGGCTCGCAGGCGGTGTAGACGCCGTTATGGAAGACCGTGTAATTGCCGCTCGACCGCTCCGCGCGCTCGGCGGCGAAGCGAGTCTGCTCGGGCGCATCGAGTCTCAGCGAATCAACAAAGCCGTCGCGATAATCGTCGCTCAGATCCATGATCTCGCCGTGGGTGACAGTGCCGTCACCCTGCGTCAGCGTGACATTGCCTTCGGCGTGCAGGCGCTTGGTCTTCTGATCGTAGATCACGCGATCGGCTTCCAGCGTGGAGTTGCCGAAATAGAGTTGCACGTTGCCGACGGCGGACACCCGCTCGTTGCTGTAGTCGTAGTTGATCTCCTCCGCGCGCACGAGCATCTGTTCCTGCCCGCGGTCGGGCTTGACCGGCGGCTTCGGACGCGGCGGAAAGGTCAGCATCTGCGCGACCGCGGGCGAAACCCCGGCCGGGCCTGCGGCCAGCAAGGCGGCCGCAAGAACAACCAGCGCGCCGCACCAGGCGCGCCGCCGTGACAATCGAGGATGGGTGGCCGGCCGCGCCATTAGCCATCCTCCTGGTACAGCAACGCGATCAAACCGGTTACGCCGCCGAAGGCCGGCGGCAACGCCGCCGCGGTCATCGGACCCATCAGGCCGGCCTTGCTCAAGTCTCCGGTGACCTTCGCCATGACGTAAAGCAGAAAGCCTGCCCCGATCCCCCCAAGCACGATCTTCTGCACGCCCCCGAAGCGGAAGAAGCGCAAACTCACCGACGCGGCCAGAAGCACCATGGCCACGAGATAGAAGGGTTGTGCCAACAGTTGATAGTACTGCAGTCGATAGCCGGCGGCGGCAAGGCCTGCCTTCTCCGCCGTATCGATATAAGACGACAGTTGCCAGAACGGCACAGTCTCCGGCGTCGCAAAGCTTTCACCGACCTGCGCCGGCGTCAGGCTGGTACTGAGGCGAAAGACGTCGCGCTCCACGGGCGCCACGCCGCTGGCGTAGATTCGGGCCTCCTCGAGCCGCCAATATCCGGGCTCCAGAGTGGCGCTCTTGGCCTCGATCCGATCGAGGAAATGCCCCGCGGTGTCGTGCCGGAAGATGCTCACGCCGCCGAGTTCGATTCCCTGTTGCCGGCTTGACTTGGCGTTGATGACGGCCTGGCCGTCGTCGTTGCGCTGGCCCACCCAAAATCCGCTGCCGGAGTTGCGAAATCCTTTGTCGCGGCCCGAGAGATCGGCCTCGAGGCGAGTCGACAGCTCGCGCAGATTCGCTGAGATCGGATTGTAGATCGTCGTCAGCGCGACGCCGATCAAGGCGGCGATGATGATCGCGGGCGAGATGAACTGCCACGCGGAAACGCCGGCGGCGCGCGCCACCGCCAGCTCCAGACGCCGCGACAAGTTCAAATAGCAGAACATCGCGCCGACGAGGACGGCGAAGGGCATGACGCGCTCGGTAATGAACGGAACCCGAAACAGCGTGATCTGGGCGATGACGAAAGCGGAGACGTCCTTGATATCCGCGGACCGCCGCATCAGCTCGAGAAAATCGATCATGGCGGTCAGCACCAGCGTGCCAGCAAACACGGCAAGCACCGCCGAAAGAAAGCGCCAACCGAAATAGCGCGAGAGCGTCCCGGCGATCATGGCGTTTGTCCCATGAGCGCGCTGGTGCGCTGGGCGATGCGCTCCATGATCGCGGTAATTGCATTGGCGACGAAGGCGGGCGGCTCGATGATGACCCCGCGCGAGATAGCGAGATATCCCAGCACGAAGCTCACGATCAAGGCGATGTAGGGAAGCACCAGTACGATCGGCGTGTGCACGCCGGCGATCATGCCGACGAAGCCCAATCCGCGCAGCGCCGCGACCACGCTGATCGCACCGAGAAGCGACATCGTGCGACCCTGCCGCGTCGTGCGCGGCGCTCCGAGATAGGCGTACGTCATCACGACGAAGGCCAGCGGGTAGAGCGGCGCCGTGATCCGATCGTGAAACTCTGCCCGGACCTGGTCGGGTTGATCGACGAACATCGTGTCGGTCCGCGACGGGTCAAAAAGCTCCCAGAGATATCGCTCACGCACCGAATATTTCAGGCTCTGTTTGCCGGTGGAAAGCGACGACAGGTCGAAGCCGTAGCTGTTGAACAGCACGATGGAGGGATCACGCTGTCCGGTCTCGTGCCGCTGCACGGTGCCATTCTCCAGCACGAGGAACAGGCCGCGCTCGTTCTTAACGATATCGCCTTGCTCGGCGAGAATGCTGGCACGTTGTTTCGGGTCGCGCTGATCGTCGATAAAGATCCCCACCAATTGTCCGTTGGGGCGCCGTTCGCGAATGTGAAGCGTCAGCCGCTCTTCGAGCTTGGTGAAGCGGCCCGGCTGCACGATGTTCGACACGAGATCGGCGCGAACCTCGGTCGCCCACCGCCGCAGCTCGCGCAATCCCCAGGGCGAAACGTAGATGCTGATCACGGCAACCAGCAGCGACACGACGACCCCGACGGCCAGGAAAGGACGGAACAGGATCCATGGCGGCATGCCGGACGCGTTCATTACGATGAGTTCGGAATCGTTGCCGAGCTTGTTGAGCACGTGCGCGACCGCGATCATCACGGCAATCGGCGCGATGATCAGGACGAGCAGTGGAACGATGAGGCCGGTAATGCCGATGAAGACGAGGATGCTTTGCCCCTGATTCGTCATCAGGTCGATGTCACGCAATGCCTGCGTGATCCACATGAGCGCGGTCACGCTGGCGCAAATGACCAGGAACGCACCGAACGTGGTGCGAAAAATATAGCGGCCGATGGACCCCATCCGAATTACGCGTCCCCGCTCGCGGCAAAACCTCGGTGCGCCGGCTGCAATGCCCCCAGCGGCGCCCCAATGGTAAACCGGTCCCCTTTTTACCCTCTATTTGATCCAGCAACAAAATGGCTTGGCCAAGGCAAACCCTTTGAGTATGCACAACAAAACGTTAATCTGGAGCGCGTTGCCCGGGGGCCACAGGGCTTCGGGGCCAAAGCCCCCCAGATCCTCCGTGGATGAGTCGTGAGGAAAGCGACGCTTGCCAGGCGGGTACCAGCCGCAGGCAGGCGGTGGAAGTCTACGTTTGTTGAAATCGATTGAGAGGACCCATCCTGATGCCCGGCGCCCTCAAGCTAGAATTCGCCCCACTTGCCACGCCCGCCAGGGGAGTTCTCGTCCTGTTCTGCGAGGAGGGGCTCAAATTCGGCACGGCCGCGGCGCGCGCGCTCAAGCCGACCGGGGACCTGGTCACCCGCGCGGCGGCCGCGGACCGGTTCAAGGGCAAAAACGGCGCCGCGCTCGATCTCGTTGCTCCGCGGGGGCTGGACGTCCCGCGTCTTGTGGTTGTGGGTGTGGGCAAGGCCCGCGAGCTCAAGGCGCGCGATTTCGTCAAGCTCGGCGGTACGGTCATGGGCAAGATTCCGGCCGCCGCCGATGAGGCGACCATCATTGTCGATTTGCCCGGCGGGGCCGTGAAGCCGGAACGGATCGCCGATCTCGCGCTCGGGTTGCAACTGCGCGCCTACACCTTCGATCGGTACAAGACCAAGCGCAAGGAGCCCGACGAGAGGCCGGCGCAGGTCAAGGTCACAATCGCGACCGCGGGCGCTGCGGCGGCCGAAAAGGCGTTCGCGCCGCGCCGCGCCGTTGCGGACGGGGTCGTGATCGCGCGTGATCTGGTCAACGAGCCGGCCAACGTGCTCTATCCCGAAGAATTCGCCCGGCGAACCGGTAGCCTGAAACGGCTGGGCGTCCTCGTTGACGTGCTGGACGTCAAGGAGATGAAGAAGCTCGGCATGAACGCCCTGCTGGGCGTGGGGCAGGGCTCCCAGCATGAGAGCCGCACGGTCATCATGCGCTGGAACGGCGGCAAACGGGGGGCCGCACCGGTCGCTTTCATCGGCAAAGGCGTCTGTTTCGATACCGGCGGCATTTCCATCAAGCCGGCGGCCGGCATGGAGGATATGAAAGGCGACATGGCGGGCGCAGCCTGCGTCGTCGGTCTCATGCACGCGCTCGCTGCGCGCAAGGCGAAAATCAATGCCGTCGGCGCGATCGGAATCGTTGAGAACATGCCTGACGGCAGGGCCCAGCGGCCCGGCGATATCGTCACCACGATGTCGGGGCAAACAATCGAGATCATCAATACCGATGCCGAGGGCCGCCTCGTGCTTTCGGACGTGCTCCACTACGTGAACAAGCATTTCAAACCGAAGTTCATGATTGATCTCGCCACTTTGACCGGGGCGATCATCGTTGCGCTCGGGCAGGAATATGCCGGTCTATTTGCCAATGACGACCGGCTCGCGGAACGCCTCATCAAGGTGGGGGACGAAGTCGGCGAGCGTGTATGGCGGATGCCGCTCGGGCCGGAATACGACAAGATGATCGATTCGAAATTTGCCGACATGAAAAATACCGGCGGGCGGTACGGCGGCGCGATCACCGCGGCTCAACTGCTGCAGCGTTTCGTGGACAAGACGCCGTGGGCGCATCTGGACATCGCCGGCACTGGCATGGGGTCGCCGCAGACCGACACCAACAAAAGCTGGGCATCGGGTTTCGGCGTGCGCTTGCTGGACCGGCTGGTTGCCGAATACTACGAGAAGTGATGCGAGCTCGAAGGGCCGGCGCGGCGTAGCACCCATGACGGAAATTTTGTTCTACCACCTGCAACACCATCCGCTCGAGCGTGTGCTTCCCGCGTTGATCGAGAAATCGCTGGAGCGGGGCTGGCGGGTGGTGGTTCAGGCCGCTTCCGAGGAGCGTGTCGAGGCGCTCGACGCGCATCTGTGGACCTTCCGCGACGACAGCTTCCTCCCGCACGGGACCTGGCGCGAGGTCGAGGCCCCGGAGCAGCCGGTCCTGCTCACCCTGGATGAGAACAATCCGAACGGCGCGGCCGTGCGGTTTCTCGTCGATGGCGCGCCGGTGCCGGCGGATGCCGGCGGTTATCAGCGCATCGTGCTCCTCATTGACGGCAACGATCCGGAGGCGGTCGCCGCGGCGCGCCAACGCTGGAACGAGGGCAGGGCGCAAGGCTTCGAGGTCACCTATTGGCAGGCCGACGAGCAGGGGCGCTGGCAACGGAAGGGCTGAGCGCGGCGCAATACCGCGCGGTCACGCTACCCGGCTGAGCGTGTCGCGATTCGCGGCAGCAGGGGCAACGAAAAGGGCCCCGGGCGGTTGCCCGGGGCCCTTATGTGGTCAGGTTTCTGAACCGGTTACCGGTAGAGGAAGCCGTACCCCTGGGTCTTGATGGTCAGGCGAGCGCGCACGATGTCGCCCTTGGCGCCGAGGTCATAGTCAGCTGCGTTGCCCGGATTGCAACCCGGGTTGAAGCAGAACGCGTTGTGCGAACCGACGTCGAAGTGTTGATATTCGAGGCCGAGGAGCACATCGACCAGCGCGCCCTTGTGGACCATGTAGTCGAAGCCGCCGCCGGCATACCAGCCGTTGTTGCGCGACGCGCCGTTTTGACCGGTGACCGCCGGGCCGCAAATGCCGGTGACGGTCGAGCAATACGTTCCCTTGAGGTCGGCCGAAGCATAACCACCGGTCGCATAGACCATCACGCGATCCCAGGCATAGCCAAGCCGCGGACCGACCGTGAAGAGGTTGGTGATCTTGCTTTCGGAGAACGTGTTGGCGGTAAAGGGCGGGACCGGCAGGGTGCCACTGTTGATGCGGCACTCGCGGAAGCACCCGCTCAGGGCCGCTTCTGCGCCCAGAACCCAGGCGCCCCACTGCCACTGCGCGCCAGCATGGAAGCCGAAGATGCCATCGCTGCCGCTGGTGCTGTGGTTGGCAACGCCCGCCAGGGGGCTGTTCGGGAAGGTACGATCGATGTCGTACCAAACGCCGCCGGCGTTGAAGCCGATATAAGCGCCCGACCAATCATAATACACCACCGGCGGAGGCGGTGCTGGCAGCCGCATGTCCGCCGCCATTGCAGGTCCTGCAATCATCGCCGCAAGCCCCACGCTTCCAAGTAAGAACTTCTTCATAGCTAGGCCCCCCAGGTTCCCCGTTAGACCAGTTGGAGTCGTCATCGACTGGTAGACTCACCTTAGCGCGTCTCACTGCAGATGGCTGTGATATTTGCGCAACGGTGAAAGGGATTTGACGGCGGTTCGCGGCACAATCGCGTCGCTGTCGTAACGAAATCTTGGGTCTTGCGGAGGATAGGTGGGGCCGTCGGAGTGGGCTTGCGTGAGCGTGGCGCGGATGGGCGAAAGTATTGAATGTGTTTAGCAAACGAGGCTCCAGCAGCCCGCTCTCGAATCGACCCGTTGGTTCGCGAGACCTCGCCTTGGCGGCCTCGCTACCATCTTGACGCAAGTACGCTTCGAGTGGCTAACAACAACCGCCCAGCCTGGAAGCTCACCGGCCGCGTGTTCTCCGGGCCGCGTGGGTGGATCGCGGTCCGGATCAGGCGGCCGAGCAGCCGTAACAGGCGCGCTGCGGCGCGTTTCGTGTTGCAGTTGGCTCGACAGGGGATTATTCGGCCGGAAGCCGGCCCCATTCCCCGCCACCCCGTCCAGGCGCTGAACTGGCAGGTGGAACGGAAAAACGGCCTATTGATCAAGGTCATGGTGCTGGCGCAAACTCTTGGCTGACTGCGCGTCGGTCCGGAGCCGGAGGTCAGAGTCGAGGACTTGGCAATGCAACGATCGAAAAGAATCGCGTTGCACATGATCGCAGTGGCGGCGCTTGCGGTGGCTGCTGGCGGATGTTCGTCCGATCTCAGCCTCAACAATCTCACGCTCGTGCCGAAACCTGAAACCCTGATGCGCAAGCCGGATTGGGCGACCTTTTCGGGGGGTAAGGCCGATTTCACCCTGCGACCGGTCACGTCTGCGGACCTTGTGAATGCGGACGGACAGTGCGCCGCCGCGCCCGAGCAGGCCACCGGCTTCGCCGATTCCTCGACGGCCGGGGCCACGCCGCCCAGCGCCGGTGGCATCTCGCTGCAAATGACAGAATGCGACGTGGTGCGGCGGGCAGGGCCGGTCGAAAAGATCGATGTCAGCGCCGATGAGCGGGGCGAGCGCGCCGTGGTATTGACCTATGTGCGGGGACCATCAGCGGGGATTTACCGCTTTGTCAGCGGTCGCTTGGTCTCGATCGAGCGGGCGCCCGGTCCGCCGCCTGCGCCCGCAAAGGCGCAAAAGGCGGCGCCGAAGAAGCCTGCCGGCACCTAGCAGCTGGCCCGCGGGCGCGTCCGGTAGACACGGGACCCCGGTTACGGATCCCGAACTGCTGCCTCCTCCAGTGCGCTCGCCTCGAGCCAGTCTTCTTCTGCCTGGGCAAGCGCGCCCGCATGATCCGCGCGCGCCTTGGCGAGCGCCGCGGCTCTCGCCGGATCGCGTGCGAACAGGCCGGAGCCGGCCAGAATCGCATCGATCCGCGCGATCTCGTCATTAAGGCGGGCGACCGCGGCTTCCGCGTCTGCGATTCGGCGACGCAGCGGGGCGAGCGCGACACGCTTTTCCGCCGCGGCGCGCCGGAGATCCGCGCGCCCGAGACGCGCCGGGCCGCGTTCGCTGCGGCTCTCGGCGTTCGTGCCGTTAGCGCCGCCGCGTTGGGCCAGCACCAGTTGCTGATAATCGTCGAGATCACCGTCGAAAGGGACGACCCGACCATTCGCCACCAGCAAGAGACGATCGGCGCAGGCCTCGATCAGGTAGCGATCATGCGACACCAGGATCACGGCGCCGGGGTAGGCATTTATCGCCGCGATGAGGGCTGAGCGGCTATCGATGTCGAGGTGATTGGTCGGCTCATCGAGCATGGCGAGATGTGGCCCGGAAAAGGTGGCGAGGCCGAGCAACAAGCGCGCCTTTTCCCCGCCCGACAGTTGGCCGGCGGGGGTGTCGGCAAGCGCCTGCGAAAAGCCGACGGCGCCGGCGCGCGCACGAACCTTGGCCTCCGGCGCATCGGGCATGAGCCGGCGCAGGTGCTCATAGGCGCTGTCGTCTGCGTTCAATTCGTCGAGCTGATGCTGGGCGAAATATCCGATTTCGAGCCGCTGCGGCCGGGTCATTTGCCCGGACATCGGTTCGAGCCGGCCAGCAAGCAGCTTCACCAGGGTCGATTTGCCATTGCCGTTGGCGCCGAGGAGCGCGATGCGGTCATCGTCATCGATACGAAGGGTGAGACGCCGCAGCACGGGGCGGCCTGGCTCATAGCCCACGGAAACATCGTCGAGCGCGATGATGGGCGGCGACATCGCTTTCGCGGGCGGCGGAATTTCAATCCGCGGCACTTCTTCGGCGACAATCGCGGCCACCGGTTCGAGCTTGGCCAGCAGTTTGACCCGGGACTGCGCCTGACGCGCCTTGGTGGCCTTGGCCCGGAAGCGGTCGACGAAGGCTTGCAGCCGTGCGCGTTCCGCCTCCTGCCGCACAGCGAGCTTACGATCGAGCGCCTGGCGCTCCCGGCGCTGGCGCTCGAAGGCGGTGTAGCCGCCGCGATAGAGCGTGAGCGTTCCCGCTTCGAGATGAAGAATCCAATCGACTGCTTTATCGAGGAGATCGCGGTCGTGGCTGATCACGATCACCGTGCGCGGATAGCGCGCGATATGGCCTTCCAGCCACAGCGTGGCTTCCAGATCGAGGTAGTTGGTCGGCTCGTCGAGGAGGAGGAGATCCGGCGCGGCGAACAGCGTTGCCGCCAGCGCAACCCGCATGCGCCAGCCGCCGGAGAACTCGGCACAAGGGCGTTGTTGGTCGGCGTGGGAAAAACCCAGGCCGGCGAGAATCTCGGCTGCGCGCGCCGGCGCTGAATGTGCTCCGATGTCAACGAGGCGGCACTGGATTTCGGCGATGCGCGCCGGCTCGCGCTCGGTCTCCGCTTCGGCCAGGAGCTGCGTGCGTTCGGCATCCGCCTGGAGGACGACATCGAGCAGGCTCTCGCGGCCGTTGGGCGCTTCCTGGGCGAGCCGGCCGATGCGATCGCGGGGCGAGATCTGTACCTGCCCCTGCTCCGGCGTGATCTCGCCGGCGATGATGCGAAAGAGCGTCGTCTTGCCGGTGCCGTTGCGGCCGACAAGCCCGACATGGGCGCCGGCCGGCAGCGCGACCGTGGCATGGTCGAGCAGGGTGCGGCCGGCGATGCGATAGGTGAGGTCGGTGAGGGCAAGCATGGGACGTCTTCAGCGATAGCCGTGCCTAGCGCAACCAGTTGTCGCAAGCGGCTGCGCGGCTGACATGGAAAGACGATTTGAAGGTGCTAGATTGTCGCTCGACAGCCATTGATTGAGCTTTTGCCTGCGGAGGGAAGAATGAATCATGCCAGGTTCGCCGGTCGTTGTCTGAGCGTGCTTGCGGCCGCGGTGATCGGATATGGTCTCGTCGCGACTGCGCAGGCAGAGACGCAACTCGGTCGCGCCTTTCGTATCATTGCGGGCAAACAATTTGTCGACCTGACCCACAGTTTCGGTCCCAACACGCCGGTGTGGTCGGGCTTCGGTCAAGCAAAGATGACGCCGGCCGTCGATCCGCAGACGCGGCAGCCCTACACCATCGCCAAGGACGGATTCCGCAGCACCTATTACGAAATGGTCGGACAATACGGCACCCACGTCGATCCACCCGCGCACTTCGCCGAAGACGGCATCACCATGGATCGGATTCCGCTCAAGCAGATGGTACTTCCACTCGTGGTTTTCGATGCGACGCCGCTCCTCGTCAAGGATCCTAACCACGCGTTCTCCCTCGATGATTTGCGTGCATGGGAAAAGAAGCACGGGCGCGTGCCGAAGGGCGCCTTCGCAGCGTTGCGCACCGATATGTACAAGGATTGGAACAACGATCCGGAGCGGTTCAAGCGCACTCCCTTTCCGGCTTGGTCGCTCGAGACCGTCAAGTTCCTGGTCGAGCAACGCGGCGTGACCGCGATCGGCCATGAATCGATGGACACCGACACCACCGACAAGATGGAATCGGAAACCTACATTCTGCGGAAGGGTCGCTATCAGATCGAGGTCATGGCCAATCTCGACCAAGTTCCGGCGACTGGCGCACTCATCGTCGTGGCTTGGCCCAAGGTCAAGGACGGCTTGGGCTTTCCCGCGCGCGCTTTTGCCATCTTGCCGTGATGTTGGAACGGGCGGCCGGAGGCCAACCCTGCGCCGCCGCTCGGACGCCGGGGAGATGAACCGGCTGCAGCTCCTCGGGCCAACTGACATGCAGGGGATCGTCGCGGAGCCTCGACGGCCTTTATGGCGAGCCGCAGAGGTGGCGTACCACTGCTCTTTGCGGTCCAGGCGCGTGCGGCAACGCCGCGCGGCTTACCAGCCTTGCCGGCCTTGGGCGAGGCCGCTATAAGCCGCCGCTATCGGCTCTCCCAGCATCCCTCCTCGAAGAAACAATCCAATGACGGTCGAGCGAACTTTTTCGATCATCAAGCCCGATGCGACCGCCCGCAATCTGACGGGCGCAATCAACGCGATGATCGAGCAGGCGGGTCTGCGGATCATCGCGCAAAAGCGCGTGCGTATCAGCCGAGAGCAGGCGGAGACGTTCTATGCGGTCCATCGCGAGCGCCCGTTTTTCGGCGAGCTCGTCGACTTCATGATTTCCGGGCCGGTGGTCGTGCAGGTGCTGGAAGGCGAGAATGCGATCGCCAAGTATCGCGAAATCATGGGTGCCACCGATCCTGCCAAGGCGGCGCCGGGAACGATCCGCAAGACCCATGCGAAGTCGATAAGCGAGAATTCGGTGCACGGTTCCGACGCGCCCGACACGGCGCAGCAGGAAATCGCCCAGTTCTTTTCAGGCAACGAGATCGTCCGGTAAGGACGCAGCGGCCCTTGACAGCAGGTTCGGCACGCTGGCCAGCCCGTGGGTTTCGCCTGTAGATTAGCTCGGCCAGGGTGAGCAGCTCATAATCGGCTGCCAGCAGACGGGGAAGAGCGAGAGGAACATCGGGTGGGTTCGATGGGACAAATGATCGATCCGGCCACGTGGCTCAGCGTGATCGGTACCGGCTGGAGCGATATGGGCCACACCGCATTCTGGGTCGCCCTTCTGAAAATCATTTGGATCAATATCCTCCTTTCGGGCGACAACGCCGTGGTCATCGCCATGGCCTGTCGCGGGCTTCCCCGTCGCCAGCGGGTCTGGGGGATGGTCCTGGGCGCGGGCGTGGCGGTCGTCCTTCGTATTATTTTTACCGCCGTCGTCGCTTCGCTGATGTTGCTGCCGTGGCTCAAGATCGTGGGCGGCCTGGCGCTGTTTTATATCGCGGTCAAGCTGCTCGTGCCGGAAGACGACGACAACGATGAGGTCGAGGCGGTCGAGCATTTGTGGCGAGCCGTGCGCATCGTGGCCATTGCCGACATCGTCATGAGCCTCGACAACGTGATCGCCATCGCCGCGGCGGCGCAAGGCAATGTTGCGCTCCTCGTGATTGGCCTCGCGATCAGCATTCCCTTGATCGTGGCGGGGGCGGCTCTGGTCATGGCCCTGCTGGACCGCTATCCGATCCTGGTTTGGGCCGGCGCGGCGCTGCTCGGATGGATCGTCGGCGAGGTCATCGTGACCGATCCGGTCATCCATGGACATCTCGAACCCCGGTTCGGGCCCGAGGGCTTCCATTACATCGAGCTCTCTGCTGCCGCCGTCGGCGCGGTCCTTGTTCTGCTCGTGGGCGGCCTTTGGCGCCGTTCGAAGCAGGCTGCACAACATGCCGAGAAGGTGCGCGCGGCGGAGTAACGAGTTCAGAGGTCGTCGCGCGCGGCGGGATTACAGCTCCCATCCAAGCTTGCGGTCGAGCGAGTACGGGCCGCCGCCACGCAACGCGATCGCGAAGATGATGAGTCCCCAGAACAGGGGGTATTCCCATCCCCCTCTGCTCCAGCCGAACCCTTGCGGCCAGTGGGCCACGAAGGTGATGATCGCGAACTCCACCGCGAGCGCGGCCGCGATCAGCCGGGTGAACAGCCCGAACATGATCATGAGCGCGCCGATTGTCTCAAGAAAAAATACCGCATAAGCCGCCGCCAATGCCGGTTCGATTCCACGTCGGGCCATGCCGCCGGCGGCGAAGGCCTCGATCGTGGCGGTGAAGCCTTTCTCGGCCATCGGCATAACCTTCATGATCCCGTGGACCAGCAGCATTCCGCCGGCCGTGAGGCGCACGAGGAGCCATGACAGGTCGCGGGCATGCGCATAGAACGCCGCGAGCGGCGGAATGATCGGCTTCGGCTCGCCCGCCGCAGCACTGGGTGAATGGGTCACCATGGCGCTCATCCCGTTTCTCCCTGGTTTCATTTCGGTCTTGCACGATGATAACACCGCGATGCGCGCGAACATTCCACGTCTTGTGGCGCGGTCCTCGTCATGAGCTGCAGACCCGGTCGGTACGGCCGTCCCTCCGCGCGCGACGCATCGATGCGAGCGCGCCTCGTTCGCGTTTGCGCGGCAAGGAATTTCTTGATCGGTCAAGGCGAGCGTGGCTGGCCCGCGCGGACGTGCCCCCGGGCGCGCCTACGGCCGCGCCAGCCTTGCTAAGGCCGCATTTTTTCGTATTGTTTACGCCACAATTCGGATTTTGGCCGCTCCGGCCGCTGCGCGCCGAGAGGCCGCATTCGTTTCGGATCTTCCCCAAAACCCGGGTTGTGGCGCGGTCGCGGCGATGCGGGCGCGTCGCTCACTCGAGACTTCACTGACTAGGAGACAGACGATGCAAAAGGGCACCGTCAAATGGTTCAATCCAACTAAAGGCTACGGGTTCATTCGGCCTTCGACTGGAGACAAGGACGTTTTTGTTCACATCTCCGCGGTGGAGCGCGCTGGCCTCAGCACGCTCAACGAGGGTCAAACTGTCGAGTACGAGCTCGTGACCAATCGCGGCAAGACATCGGCGGAGAATCTCAAGGTGTCATGACGTGACGGGAAGGCCGATCACCGGCCAACGAGTTTTTCCCGTAGCCCCCGGCCTCTTTGCCGGGGGTTTGTTTTTGAGCTGACCGGAGAGACGTGGCAACAGGCGGACAACCGGACGCCATACGGGCAAGACGCGGGCCGTGCGCCCGGTCACGAGTCAGCGGGCCGGCACCATTAACTCGTCTACTGCTTGATCAACCCCTTCGATCAGGCAGCGAGCGCCGACGATCTTGATCCTCCCGCTCGCGAGGCGAGCAAGGGCAAGGGGATACACGCGATGCTCGGCGGCAAGCACGCGGGCGGCGAGGGTTTCGACATTGTCGTCTTCGCGGACAGGCACCGCTGCCTGCGCGATGATCGGGCCGGCATCTGTTTCAGGGCTGACGAAGTGCACGGTCGCACCGGAAATCTTTACGCCGGCTCGCAACGCTTGCCCATGCGGATCGAGCCCCGGAAACGACGGCAGGAGGGAAGGGTGGATATTGATCATGCGGCCATGCCAATGCAGGGCGAATGCCGGCGTGAACAATCGCATGAAGCCGCCCAGGCACACGAGCTCCACCCGATGCTCATCGAGCACGCCCTGCAGCGCCCGTTCAAAGGCGGTGCGATCTTTTCCGTGCGGGCGATGGTCGACCACTGCCGTCGGTATGCCCATCGCTTCGGCGCGTGCGAGCCCCGCCGCCTCGGGCAGGTTCGACAGGACGAGCGCAATCTCGGCCGGATATTCGCGGTGGTTCGCCGCTTCGATCAGCGCCGCCATGTTGGAGCCGCGGCCGGAAATGAGGACGGCGACGCGCTTCTTGACCATGCATTCACCAGGCGAGATCGAGATGCCCGCGATAGACGACCCGCGCGGTATCGGGCGTCATCGCGACGACCTCGCCCATGCGGACGACGGTCTCGCCCTCCCGCACGAGCGCGCTGGCGACCGCATCGGCCTCGCCGGCCGCAACCACCGCCACCATGCCGATGCCGCAATTGAATGTGCGCAACATCTCGGGCTCGGCGACCTTGCCCACATCGGCAAGCCAACGGAAAATTGGCGGCACCGGCACCCGCTCGAGGTCGAGCCTTGCGCCCAGCCCCTTCGGCAGCACACGCGGGATGTTGTCGGGAAACCCACCGCCGGTAATGTGCGCGAGAGCCTTGATAGCCTTGGTGTCGCGCAGCGCTGCAAGGCATGATCTCACGTAGATGCGCGTGGGTGCCAGCAGCGCGGCACCGAGCTCACGCGCGGGATCGAATGGCGCCGGCGCGTTCCACCGCAGTCCTGTCCGCTGCACGATCTTGCGCACGAGTGAATAACCGTTCGAATGGACGCCGGATGAGACCAGTCCGAGAACGATATCGCCGGCGCGAATGTCGGCCCGTGGGAGGATCGCATTGCGCTCCACCGCGCCGACCGCGAATCCAGCAAGGTCGTAATCGCCGGTACGATACAGGCCGGGCATCTCTGCTGTCTCTCCGCCGATCAACGCGCAGCCCGCCTGCCGGCAGCCCTCAGCCACGCCCTTGATCACGGATGCGGCGATCTCGGGCTCGAGTTGTCCACAGGCGAAATAGTCGAGGAAAAACAGCGGTTCTGCGCCCTGTACGATCAGGTCGTTAACCGACATGGCGACGAGATCGACGCCGATCGTATGGTGCGTACCGGTTTCAATCGCGATCTTGAGCTTGGTTCCGACACCGTCGGTCGCCGCCACCAGGACAGGATCGGAGTAGCCCGCGCGCTTGAGGTCGAACAGGGCGCCGAATCCGCCGATTTCGGCGTCCGCTCCCGCTCGCGCCGTGGAACGAACCAATGGCTTGATCAACTCCACCATGCGGTTACCGGCATCGATGTCGACACCGGCCTCGGCATAGGTGAGGCCCTTGTCCGCCATGGCGTATCCTTCGTTGCTCGCGCGCTTCGGTACTTGGGATTCCGCGACTGTGCAATGGCCGGATCGCAGCTATACTGACGAATGCGTGGCCACGCGCGCCGTTGCCGACGGCGACGCGCGGGCCGAGCCGGGGCGCAGACTTGAGTATTCCGAACCTAATTACGCTTGCCCGCATCCTGCTGGTGCCGGTGGTGGTCTGGGCGATCACGGCCGGCGAGATGCAAATTGCCTTCGTGCTCTTCCTCGCCGCCGGCATCAGCGACGCCGTGGATGGTTTCCTGGCCAAGCGGTTCGCCATGGCCACGAAGCTCGGCGCCTACCTGGACCCGCTGGCGGACAAGGCGATGCTGGTTTCGATCTACGTCGCGCTCGGCGTGACCAATGCCATTCCCCGCTGGCTCGTGATCCTCGTGGTTTCGCGCGATATCATGATCGTAAGCGCGGTTATCTTGTCCTGGGTGGTGGACAAACCGGTGCCGCTCAAACCGCTGCTCGTCTCCAAGCTCAACACGGTCGCGCAAATCGTGCTTGCTTGCGTCGTGATGGCCGCGCTTGGATTCGATTTCGACGCGAGTGTCGCCATCATGCTGCTGACGCCCCTGGTCGCCGCCTTGACGTTGCTTTCCGTTGCCTTCTATGTCGCCGAGTGGGTGCGCCACATGAACACAGCAGACCTGAGCCCCTGAACGGTTACCCTATCGGTGAAAGTGACGGGGGAGGGGACGACGATGAATGGGCGCCATTTCACGTTTTGGCTCGTGACCTTCCTCGTGCTCGCAGCGGCGCTGTGGCTGCTGCACGATATCCTGCTCCCGTTCGTCGCCGGGATCGCTCTCGCTTACGTGCACGCGCCGATCGCCGACCGCATGCAGCGCGCGGGAGTGAATCGCACCGTCGCCGCATTGCTGATCGTCAGCGTCTTCGTCATCGTCCTGATCGCCCTTACTTTGCTGCTCGTTCCGCTGCTGCTGCAGCAGGGCTCGGCGTTGATTTCCCACATCCCCGGCTATTTCAAGCGCGTAAAGGAACTGATTTCTGATACCAACTTGCCCTGGTTGAGCTGGCTGGGATCAGGCGACACGAATGAGACGCTTTCAAGCCTCGTCAGCCAGGTGGCGACGTGGCTTCTGAGCTTCACGTATTCGATTTGGACCGGGGGGAAGGCGCTGGTCTCCTTCGCCTCGGTGCTGATCGTGATGCCGGTCGTGACCTTCTATCTCATCCGCGACTGGCATCCGATGATCGAGATGATCGACAGTTGGGTGCCGGTACGTCAGCGCGAAACCGTGCGCCGGCTGGCCCTCGAGGTTGATGCGGCGATCGGCGGTTTCTTGCGCGGCCAGGTCGGCGTTTGCGCGGTGCTCGGCTGCTATTACGCGATCGCGTTGATGCTGGTCGGATTGGATTTCGCGCTGCTCATAGGCCTCGTGGCCGGAATCATCACATTCGTCCCGTATATCGGCTCGATGACCGGCCTGATGATCGCGGCGAGCGTCGCGATCGCACAATTCTGGCCGGACTGGAAGCGGATCGCGATTGTCATCGGAGTTTTCTTGTTCGGGCAGTTCGTCGAAGGCAATATCGTTTCGCCCAAATTCGTCGGCGAGCGCGTGGGATTGCATCCGGTCTGGATGATCTTCGCCATGTTCGCCTTTGGTTATCTCTTCGGATTTGTGGGTCTTCTGGTTGCTGTGCCGCTCGCAGCCGCGCTGGCAGTGTTGTTGCGGTTTGCTTTGCGGCAATATTTTGCGAGCCCGCTCTATACCGGGGACAAGCCGACCTGATGCGTGACGGTCCGCGCCAACTCGCGCTCGCGCTCGATCATCCGGAGAGCTTCGCGCGCGAAGATTTCCTGAGCGGACCATCGAACAACGCCGCGCTCGCCCTCATCGATACGTGGCCGGCGTGGCCGCACAAGATGGTCATGCTCACGGGCCCGGCAGGCTCCGGCAAGAGCCACCTTGCCGCGATCTGGGCGCAAGCGGCGGGGGCGCGGTTGATCTCGTCGCAGGCGCTCGAGCAGGCGACGGTGCCTGCGGCCCTCGCCACCGGCGCGCTGGTCGTGGAGGATATCGGTGCCAGCGCGCTGGACGAGCGGGCGCTGTTTCACCTTCTCAATCTGGCGCGCGAGGAGGGTGCCTTCGTGCTGCTCACCGCGCGCAGCCCGCCGGGGACGTTCGTGCTCCGGGATCTGGCGTCCCGCATCGCGGCCCTGCCTGTCGTTGCCCTCGCACCGCCGGACGACATGCTACTGCGTGCGGTGCTGGTGAAGCTGTTCGGCGACCGACAACTCGCGGTAGACGAATCTCTGATCGGCTATGTGGCGATGCGGATCGAACGGTCGTTCGCAGCGGCGCAAGCAGTCGTGGCACGGCTCGACGAAGAGGCGATGCGCCACAAGCGGCCGTTAACCAGGGCATTTGCGGCCGAAATCATGCGCATGACCCAGGCTTGACGGCCTGGGGTGTGGACCCCTTATGTCATGTGGTCGTCACCTTTGATGACGATGTTGCGTTCCCTCATCAGAAAGCGTCCGGGCCATGGCTGATCGAAGCCAAGTTATTGTTGTGGAAGGGGAACCCCTGGCACCGCCCGCTCCCGCGGCACTTGACGCCGCGCCGTTCGATCTGAAGACAAGCCCGGAGCGTTTTATCAATCGAGAGCTGTCCTGGCTGCATTTCAACCGCCGGGTGCTCGAAGAAGCCGCCAATGACGCCCATCCCCTGCTTGAGCGGGTCCGGTTCCTCTCGATTTCCGCCAATAATCTCGACGAGTTTTTCATGGTCCGCGTGGCCGGCCTCAAGGGGCAGCTACGGGCTGGAATTACCATCAAAAGCCCCGACGGACTGACGCCCGCCGAACAGCTTACCCGCATCGGAGAAGCCGTGGGCGTGCTGGCAAGGGATCAACAGAAGCGCTGGCGCGAGCTTCGGCAGACCCTGGCCGCGCAAGGGATCGTGCTGGCCGACGGGCCGGAGGTGACGAAGAAAGAAAAGACCTGGCTTGAGGATTATTTCCTTCGACAGATTTTTCCCTTGCTCACTCCGCTTGCCATCGATCCGGCGCATCCATTCCCGTTCATCCCCAATCTGGGCTTTACCATCGCCCTCCACCTTACGCGTGCAAGCGACGGCAAGGCGATGAACGCGCTCATCCGCATGCCGAACAAGATCGATCGCTTCGTGCGATTGCCAAGCGCCCGTGTAATCACGCTTGAGCAGGTGATCGGCCTGTTCATCGCCCGTCTTTTCCCCGGCTATACGGTCAAAGGCCAAGGCGCATTTCGCGTCATTCGCGACTCCGAGATCGAGATCGAGGAAGAAGCGGAAGATCTGGTGCGCGAGTTCGAGACGGTGCTCAAGCGTCGACGACGCGGATCGGTCATCCGGCTCGAGCTCGAGGCGGCCATGCCCGTCGAGTTGCGGCGGTTCGTACAACAGGCGCTCGCATGCGGTGACGATGAAGTTTTCCTGGTCGATGGTGTGCTGGCACTCACTGACTTGTCGCAGCTCATAGGGTTGGATCGCCCGGACCTTGAATTCGTCCCGTACAATCCGCGCTATCCCGAACGCATCCGCGACCACGCCGGCGATTGCTTCGCAGCTATTCGCCAGAAAGATCTCGTCGTCCACCATCCTTACGAGTCGTTCGACGTTGTCGTGCAGTTTCTGCAGCAGGCGGCGCGCGATCCCGACGTCGTCGCCATCAAACAGACATTGTACCGCACTTCGGCCGAGTCACCCATCGTACGCGCGCTGATCGAGGCGGCCGAAGCGGGAAAGTCGGTCACCGCGTTGATCGAGCTCAAGGCCCGCTTCGACGAGGAAGCGAATATACGCTGGTCGCGTGCGCTCGAACGCGCAGGTGCGCAGGTCGTATACGGCTTCATCGAGCTCAAGACCCACGCCAAGCTGTCGATGGTGGTGCGGCGGGAAGGTGGGGCGCTTGCCACCTACGTTCATGTCGGGACCGGGAATTACCATCCGGTCACCGCCCGAATCTACACTGATCTCTCGTTCTTCACGTCCGATCCCGTCATTGCCCGCGACGTGGCGCACATTTTCAATTACGTGACCGGCTATGCGGAGCCTGCAGAACTCCAGCGGATGGCGGTTTCGCCGCTTACGCTGCGTGACCGCATCTGCGATCACATCGCGCGGGAAATCGCGCACGCCAAGGCGGGCCGCCCGGCCGCGATCTGGATGAAGGACAATGCGCTGGTCGATCCCGAGATCATCGACCTGCTCTACGAGGCTTCCTGCGCGGGCGTTGCGGTCGACCTCGTCGTGCGCGGCATCTGCTGCCTGCGGCCGGGCCTGCCGGGCCTGTCCGAGAACATTCGCGTGAAATCGATCATCGGCCGTTTCCTCGAACACAGCCGCATCTATTGCTTCGGCGACGGGCACGG